>JAZGIK010000056.1:0-4813 GCA_036482035.1 Hydrothermarchaeaceae archaeon (SeqCode)
AGCGGATTGGTTGAAGAAAAGTCTATCGAAAAGATATTCCAGATAGACGACAACATAGGCGCGGTAACTTCTGGATTAGTTGCGGATGCAAGAGTCCTTATTGAACGGGCCAGAGTAGAGTCTCAACTAAGTAGAACCACATACAATGAGCCAATCGACATCGGAATACTCGCAAAGAAGATATGCGACTTCAAGCAGCTTTATACCCAGCATGGAGGAGTTAGACCATTTGGCATTGCAATGCTCCTGGCTGGAGTAAATGAAACCCCGCGGCTTTTCGAAACCGACCCGAGTGGAGCACTTATAGAGTATAAGGCAACAGCAATTGGGTCTGGAAGGCCCACTGCAATGGAAATGTTCGAAGAGAAATACAAAGAAGGAATGGAACAAGAAGAGGCCATGGAACTGGCACTTGCCGTAATGAACGAAGTTGCTGACGGGAAAGTCAACGAAAAAACAGTCGAATTAGCAGTAATCGAGCTCAAAACTAAGGAATTCAAAAAGCTATCCGGCAGTGAAGTGAAAGACTATATCTCCAAGGTCAAGCGAAAACCGCAGCCTAAAGGAGAGGAATAGCGTTGGTTAAAGACCGGCTTATAAAAAGAGAACACGTAGGCAGCTCTGAAGAGGGCGTAATAGCACGGCTCAGTACGCACGGTTCTACTTTTGAAGTTCTGGTTGACCCAGACCTGGCTTTGGATTTTAAAAGAGGAGAGGATGTAGATATTTCTAAAGTACTGAAAGCTGAGACCATATTCAAAGACTCCAAGAAGGGGGAAAGGGCCAGCGAAGAGCATATGAGCAAAATCTTTGAAACGGATGATCCTGTTGAAATAGCCAGGAAGATAATAAGAAAGGGGGAAATCCAGCTTACCACCCAGCAGAGAAGGAAGATGATAGAGGACAAAAAAAAGCAGATAGTCACCCACATAGCCAGAAACGCTATCAACCCCCAGACGGGATCGCCTCATCCTCCCTCACGAATTGAAAAGGCTATGGATGAGGCAAAGGTACAGATAGACCTTGTCAAGACGGTAGAGGAGCAGGTCTCAAAGATTCTTAAGGCATTGAGGCCGATAATCCCTATTAAATTCGAGGAGAAGAGTATAGCAGTTAAAGTGCCAGGCCAGTACGCTGCAAAATCTTTTTCAATGGTAAAATCTTATGGGGACGTTAAAAAGGAAGAATGGCTGGAAGACGGCTCGTGGGTATTTCTTATAGACATCCCTGCGGGGATGGCAGAAGAGTTCTTTAGAGATCTGAACGCCCTGACAAAGGGTGAAGTTGAAACGAAAATAATGTAGGATGTTTTTGTTATGGAAAGAAAAATGGTGCTGCCCGGAGAGTTTATAATAGAAGGTGACCTAAGGCTTGGGGAAGGGGTATTTAGAGAGGATAAACGTGTGTACTCTTCGGTAATGGGGCTTTTAGAGCTTAAAGAAAGCTATGTCAGAGTCATTCCTCTTACCGGGAGATATATCCCGAAGGTTATGGATTTTGTAATCGGGGAGATAGAAGACATGGACTTCTCAAGCTGGTATGCGGACATAGGGTCTGCCTATTCTGCAACTATCACCGCGAGGGACTATTTCAGCGAAAGGGACGGCTTTCAGGAGGACATATCAAAGGCGATGGGCATGGGCGACACCGTATATGCAATGATACGGGAGATAAGCCCTAGAAAAAGGGTATTTCTGACCATGAGAGAGAGAGGAGCAAGAAAACTAAAGGGCGGAAGGATTATTGAGTGCACGCCTGCAAAGGTTCCGAGAATTATAGGCAAGAAGGGGTCCATGATATCCATGATAAAAAAGGAGACTGGATGCCAGGTACTCGTTGGACAGAACGGACGTATATGGATTGACGGAACGCCAGAAATGGCAGACCTCGTTGCGAAAATAATAGAAAAGATCGAGAAAGATGCTCACATATCAGGATTAACTGAAAGCATCAAAAACATGATGATAAAAGAGAGGTAAAAAAAATGAAAGTTGGACAACCGGAAAAATTTATTGTGAATGGGAAGAGGCTGGATGGAAGAGCGCCAGATGAACTCAGACCCATTAAAATAGAGGCAGGAGTTTTGAAACGTGCTGACGGTTCTGCCTATATAGAATGGGGCAAGAACGTTGCTATTGCGGGCTGCTATGGTCCGAGGGAGGTGCATCCTCGCCATATGAGGAGGTCAGATACAGCAATACTCAGGGTCAATTACAATATGGCGCCGTTTTCTGTAAGCGACAGAAAAAGACCCGGAACTGATAGGAGAAGTTCTGAGATATCGAAGGTGACGACACAGGCGCTGGAACCCGTGGTTTTTACAAGTCTGTATCCAGGGTCTGCCATAGATGTATTTGTAGAAATTTTACAGGCTGCAGCTGGTACGAGATGTACAGGCATTGCCGCCGCCTCTGTGGCGCTGGCAGATGCCGGAATACCTATAAAAGATATGGTGCCGGCATGTGCTGCCGGAAAAGTCGGCGGCGAAATTGTCTTGGACCTTTTCGATGTCGAAGATAATTACGGAGAGGCAGATTTGCCAATGGCGTTGGTGCCTAGGACAGGTGAGATATCACTCTTGCAAATGGACGGAAACTTTACTCCGGAAGAGTTCAAAAAGGCCTTTGAGCTTGCAAAGTCAGGGTGCGAAAAGGTATACGAAGTTCAAAAGGAAGCCCTTCGCAATAGGTATAACAAAAAGGAGTGATTGTAATGGAGCGTATAGTTGCTGAGATTAGAAGGGATTACATCGCAAATTTCATTAAAGAAGGAAAACGAGTGGACGGGAGAGGTTTTGATGAGTACAGGCCCATTACAATAGATACAGGAATTGGACCGAAGGCCGACGGTTCCGCACGTGTCAAAATAGGGGATACCCAAATAATGGCCGGTGTCAAACTCCTTCTTGGAACGCCGTTTTCGGATATGCCAAATTCGGGGGTTTTGACAACGAACGCCGAACTTAGGCCCCTTGCGTCCCCCACGTTTGAAGCCGGCCCGCCAGACCAGACAACCGTAGAAATTGCGAGAGTTGTGGATAGAGGTATAAGAGAGTCAGGTGCAATAGACGTTGACAAACTCTGCATCACTGAAGGCGAACTGGTATGGATATTATACGTGGACATTCATGTGCTGGACTACGACGGAAACCTGTTTGATGCCTCGTCGTTGGGCGCAATTGTGGCACTACTTGATACCCGGCTTCCAAAGGTTGAGGACGATAAGATTATATACGGAGAAAAGACGAACAAAAAGCTTCCAATTGTAGATAAACCGGTGGAAACTACCTTTGCTAAAATCGGCAACGGTATAATTTTGGACCCTGTACTTGACGAGGAGCGTGTTATGGACGCACGAATTACTGTAGCAACGGACCAAAAAGGAGACATGTGTGCACTCCAAAAAGGAGGACTTGGCACCTTCACCTCCGATGAAATTTTCGAAACGGTGGAAAGAGGAGCAAAGAAGGCAAAAGAACTTAGAAAGTATCTAAAGGACTGAATTGAAAATGGGAAAAACAAAGAAAGTTGGATCTTCAGGAAAATTCGGCACGAGATACGGAATGAGACTCAGAAAGAGGTGGCTTGAGGTAGACAAGAAGCAGAAGGCACTATATGAGTGTCCTACGTGTAAAAGATTATCCGTAAAGAGGCAGTCCTCTGGAATATGGATCTGTAAAAAGTGCAACACCAAGTTTGTCGGAGGCGCATATCAGCCGTTTACTGACGCTGCGAAGAAAATAGAGCAGGGCATAAGAGGGGAGGAAAATGTATAAGTGCGGAAACTGCAGCAGGGTCATTGAACCAGATAAAGGCGTTGTTAGGTGCCCGTTTTGTGGTTACAAGATCCTATTTAAAGAAAGGTCTGGCAATGTTAGAGAGGTACAGGCCAGGTGACCAATGATTTCAGCTAAAGCAGAGTTCAAGTTTGCCTTTGATTCGGAGAAAGAAGCACGTGTAATATACAATGCCCTCAAACCTGAAATCCATGCAGGTCCGTCTGACAGGACAGAGGTGAAATTGCGTCTTGCGGAGAATATATTGGGCCTTGACATAAAGGCAGCCGACAATGCATCTTTCAGGGCCTGTGCAAACACGTATTCAAGATGGATAGGGATGACAAAATCATTAATGGAGGTTTAAAATGGAGGAAATATCGCCTCAACTACAGCAGCAGATTGCCCAGTTTCAGAGCATCCAGCAGCAGGCTCAGATAATCTCATCCCAGAGGGCGCAGATGGAACTCCAGTTAAAAGAGATTGGACAGAGCCTGGAAGAACTCAAGAAATTGAAAAAGGATACAGAGGTCTATAAAAGTGTCGGCGGGCTTCTTATCAAGAAAAACAAAAGCAATATCAATGCAGAACTGAAGGAAAAAAAGGAGACGCTCGAACTCAGGGTAAAAACGTTTCAAAAACAGGAAAAGGATGTACTGGCAAAACTTACAGAAATGCAGAGCGAGCTTCAAGATAAAATAAAATCCGGCCAGTCCCAAGCCGGATAACAAAATGCGTCTTGTCACCTAGCTCGGCCAAAGCTATTATTGCGAACGTAGAAAAGAGCGGCAGTGCATCCATTGTCTTTTGTGTTTCCCAAACGGCGTTCTCATCCCTTTAATGTATATTATGATAAATTTTTACTTAACTTTGAATCATATTTATATCTACGTGACTTCCTCAATAGTAAAAGAGGCACTATCATGGTAGTTAAATTCTATATCGACCCTCTGCAGTCCGGAGTCAGCGGTAATATGCTTTTAGGAGCGCTCATCGACGCAGGAGGGGGTGAAAAGAAGTTCCTGAAAATCGTAGCCC
>JAZGIK010000057.1:0-2037 GCA_036482035.1 Hydrothermarchaeaceae archaeon (SeqCode)
TGCAGATGCACTG
Organism: Hydrothermarchaeaceae archaeon (SeqCode); assembly: GCA_036482035.1. Classification (GTDB taxonomy): domain Archaea; phylum Hydrothermarchaeota; class Hydrothermarchaeia; order Hydrothermarchaeales; family Hydrothermarchaeaceae; genus JAHJSX01. The sequence goes on from JAZGIK010000057.1 coordinate 14, forward strand.
TCACATGGTGCGACCGGCAAGGGAAACGACCAGTTCAGGTTTGATGCTGTGTTCAAGTCCGAGGCCCCGGAAATGAAGCTCATTGCACCGATAAGAGAGCTAAACATGACAAGAAAGGAAAGCCTTGCTTATGCAAAAGAACACGACATACCTGTCCATCTTGCCCCTGAAAAGCAGTTCAGCATAGACGAAAACCTCTGGGGTAGAAGCATAGAGGGAGGGGTTCTGGAAGACCCGGCAGTTGCACCCCCGGAAGAGATTTTTGAGTGGACCAGAATAGAGGCGACAAAGCCCGAAATAGTTGAGATTGAATTCGAATACGGTGTGCCGGTGGCAATCAACGGCAGCGAGAAAGGGCCGGTGGAACTCATACAGGAAATGAACACCCTCGCCGGCAGACACGGGGTAGGCAGAATCGACATGATAGAGGACAGAATACTGGGAATAAAGGCCAGGGAGAATTACGAGTGTCCTGCGGCCGTGTCATTGTTGACGGCCCATAAAAATCTCGAACACCTTGTACTCACAAGAGATGAACTGAAATCCAAACAGAGTGTAGAGCCAACATGGGGTGAGCTGGTTTACCAAGGAAAGTGGACAGACCCGCAAAGAATCGCAATAGATGCCATTATAAACGCCACGCAAGAGAAAGTTGAGGGCAAAGTCAAGCTCAAGCTGGATAACAAATATTGCGCTGTCGTCTCAATTGAATCAGAAAAGTCGCTCTACGATAGGAAGGCGGCGTCCTTTGACGATAAGTCTACTTTATAAACTCCTTGTGCAGGGCACTCGCTGCCTTTCGCGCGTCCTTTCTGAGGACTGCGAAAGAGATATTTACCTCGGACGAACCCTGGGCTATCATCAGAATATTTACTCTGGCTTTTGCCACGGCACTGAAAATCCGCGCAGCGACGCCCTTGGTGCCCCTCATTCCGGCACCCACGACTGCAACAATGGACACGTTATCGCTGTGCTTGATTTCCTTCACAATATCTTTCCCTGGAAATGCCTTCTTTAAAGTCCTGAGGGCCTTTTTCAAATCGCCTTTTTCTATTATGAAGGAGATGTTTACCTCCGATGAACCCTGGGATATCATCAGAATATTTATTCTTTCATCTGCCAAAACGCTGAACAGCTTTGCTGCGACACCCGGAACCCCAATCATTCCGACGCCGGAGACGGTAAGCAGGGCCACTTCGGTCCTGACGCTGACTGCCTTTACCACATCGGCTATCTCTTTCCGCTCTTTTACTATCAGAGTCCCCTCATTTTTTGGATTGAACGTGTTCTTGACCCTTACCGGAATACCCTTCTCCATTGCAGGCTCGATGGTCTTCGGGTGCAACACCTCCGCACCGAAGTATGCGAGTTCCTGGGCCTCGGTGTAGGAGATTACATCGATTATCTCTGCACCTTTAACAAGCCCGGGGTCGCTGCTCAAAATACCATCTACGTCTGTCCATATCCAGATCTCGTCTGCGTTAAGTGCAGAGCCGAGTATAGAGGCAGTGAAATCCGACCCACCCCTGCCGAAAGTGGTCATATTGCCCTTTTTGTCGCCGGCTATAAATCCAGTGACTACAGGGACTGCGCTTTTAATTTTCGGCGTCAATGACCGCTTGATTTTTTTATTTGTAGCTGCCCACATGGGAGCCGCACTGCCAAAATTTGAATCGGTGATTATACCTGCTTCGTAGCCGGTCAGCGGTTTCGATTCGATGCCAAGAGAACTTAGAGCCCCGCTTAGTATCGGTGCAGAAAGTCTCTCGCCGAACGACATTATATAGTCTAAAGAACGGGGGGTCAATTCCCCCACGTATGACACACCTACCAGCACTTTCATAAGCTCGGTGCAGAGCCTCTCAATATTTACAATAACAGCATCACGGTGTTCTTCGGAAACAGGTCTTTTGGCTGCAGATACGTGCGAATTTTTGAGTCTTTTAATGAATTTCTTTATTCCTTCTTCATCAACTCCATCAACGACGTCATTGGCTATCTTTATCAGGCGGTCGGTTACTCCC
>JAZGIK010000058.1:0-3945 GCA_036482035.1 Hydrothermarchaeaceae archaeon (SeqCode)
GAGGTTTCAAAGGGCATAGGTGACCCCATGAAGGGGATAGATGTTAAGAGCCTGAGCCCAGAGGAGCTGCTTCAGACGAGAGGAGTTTGATGTCCATATCCATCGGCGTACTGGGTCTGCAGGGAAACGTGTCAGAGCATGCCGATATGCTGAAAAGGATAACGAAAGACGTAAGGATAGTGAAGAAGGCATCGGACATCAAGGGCATTGAGGGACTTGTAATCCCCGGCGGTGAAAGCACAACCATTTTCCCGCTGCTTAAAAAATATAAAATAGACAGAGAGATAAAAAAGGCAAATTTGCCAATCTTTGGCACCTGCGCGGGAGCGGTCATCCTAGCAAAGGAGATTTTAAATATGGACCAGGGCACACTTAGTCTTATGGACACGTCCATAGAAAGGAACGCTTACGGCAGGCAGGTGGACAGCTTTGAGACCGGTTTAAATATACCGGCGCTTGGAAAAAAGCCTGTTAGAGGTGTTTTCATAAGGGCGCCGATAATAAGGCGTGTCAGAAAAGGAGTTGAAGTCCTTGCAAAGCATAATGGCAGCCCGGTTCTCGTGAGACAGGGGAAGTTCCTTGCAGCCACGTTCCATCCCGAATTAACGGACGATATCAGGGTCCACGAATATTTTTTAAATATGCTGAATAAGGAGTAATAGCATGTTCGTCAGTCTCTACAACTTCGCGGACGAGGTGAGAAAGGGGTTCTCCTTTACCGAGGTGAAGATGAACGACACCACGCTCAGGGACGGAGAGCAGACGCCAGGTGTCGTATTTTCAGATGAGGAGAAGGTCAAGATAGCAAGGATGCTCGACGAGGTGGGTGTCCAACAGATCGAGGCAGGCACTCCTGCCATGTCGGACGGCGAAGCAAATGCAGTGAAGGCCATAGTAAAGGAGGGCCTCAATGCCAGTATTATGGGCTGGTCCAGACCCGTCAAAGAGGACATAGATTCAGTGATTGGGACAGGTGCAGACGCCATAGCCATATCTATTGCAACATCTGACATCCACCTGCAGTACAAGCTGAAAATGACCAGAGAGGAAGTTCTGGAAAGGGCGATAAGTATGGTGGAGTATGCAAAATCTCACGGCCTCTACATATCGTTAAATTCAGAAGATGCTACTAGGACGAATTTAGCGTTTCTCAAGGAGTTCGCAAAAAAAGGTAAAGAAGCTGGAGCGAATAGGCTCAGGGTCTGCGATACGCTGGGGGTCTTGATTCCTGCATCGAGCAGGTTTTTGACAAAAAGGATTATAGATGAAGTAAAAATCCCGGTCGAGATTCACACACACAACGACTACGGACTTGCTGTTGCCAATGCGCTCGCTGCTTTTGAAGCAGGTGCAGAGTGGGCATCAACCACCGTAAACGGACTCGGAGAACGTGCAGGCAATTCCTCGCTTGAAGGCATTATTATGGGCCTTATCAAGCTTTACAATATAGAACTGCCTTTTAAAATCGACAAAATCTACAGTCTTTCGAGATTCGTAGAGGAGGCATCAGGCATTCCGGTAGCTCTAACCAGGTCAATTGTTGGGAGGCATATGTTTACCCACGAGTCCGGCATTCATGTGGACGGCGTATTAAAATATCCATACACCTACGAATCGTTCATGCCAGACGAAATAGGCGCCAGCCGGAGGATAATTATAGGAAAGCACTCCGGGAAACACGCCGTGTGGGACAAATTAAAAGAGCTGGGGATAGAGGTAGATAAGCGAAAGCTGCTGGAGATTGTCGGCGTAATAAAAGAAAGCGCTGAAAGTAGAAAAAGCTCAATCACAGACGAAGAGCTAATACAGATTGCCAATGAAATAGAATGAGGCAATAGATATGGGGAAGACCATTTCCGAGAAGATTTTAAGCGAGCGCAGTGGAGTAGATGCTTTCGCTGGAGATGTTGTAGTCGCCAGCGTAGACATCGCCTGTGCACAAGACGGTACGGGGCCTTTGACCATCGAACAGCTCAAAAAGATGGAGATGGTTTCAAATCCTGCAACCAATATTTTTTTTATAGACCATGCTGCGCCAAGCCCCCGAAAAGAGCTTTCCGATGCACACAGCACATTAAGGGATTTTGCGCGAGAAACAGGCACTCTGCTTTCAGACGTAGGTGAAGGGGTCTGCCACCAGATACTCGTCGAATCCTATGCAAGTCCTGGAGAGATCCTAATCGGCGCTGACTCGCACACATGCATGTCCGGAGCGCTTGGAGCATTTGCAACAGGCATGGGCTCAACAGATGTGGCTGTCGGAATGGCACTTGCAAAGACGTGGTTCAGGGTTCCGGAGAGCTTTAGAATAGATGTTAGTAATTCATTTGAGAAAGGCGTATATCCCAAAGATTTAATTCTTCACGTCATAGGGGAAATCGGGGCCGATGGAGCTACATACATGGCAGTGGAATTTTGCGGTGATACGATAGAAAATATGAGCATGTCTGGAAGATTTACGTTGACAAATATGGCAGTGGAAGCAGGCGCAAAGACCGGGCTGATAAATTCGGATAGCGTTGCTAAAGAGTATCTTGAACTGCAGGGCCGCGGCGAAAAATTCAAGGAAATCGGCCCGGACGAAGATGCAGAATACGGTCAATCGCTCGAAATCGACGCATCTGATCTCACTCCAGTTGTCTCTGCTCCCCACACCGTTGACAACGTAAAGCCCGTCGAGAATGTCTCCGGCGTTAAAATTGACCAGGTGTTCATTGGAACCTGTACCAACGGCAGGCTTGAGGATTTAAAGGTCGCTGCGAACTATCTCAAAGGCAAGAAGGTGCATCCCGAAACGAGGCTTTTGGTTGCACCTGCGTCCAGACAGATATACCTGAAAGCAATTGACGAGGGGATAATCAAGACACTTGTAGAGTCCGGTGCATCAATCCTGACGCCGGGATGTGGGCCATGTGTCGGCGTGCACCAGGGGATACTCGCAGATGGGGAGGTATGCCTCTCCACCCAGAACAGGAACTTCAAGGGCAGGATGGGCAATCCTGAAGCGGAGATTTACCTGAGTTCGCCTGCGACAGCAGCAGCTTCAGCGATTAAAGGCGAAATCACTGATCCGAGGGATTTAGAATGATTCTCAAAGGAAGGGCGTGGAAATTCGGCGACGGTATAAGCACAGACCACATTGCCCCAGGTAGGTACTTTCACTTGAGGACAAATCTCCCAGAGCTGGCAGAGCATGTACTTGAGGACGCTGACCAAGAATTTGCAAAGAAAGTGAAAAAGGGAGATTTTATAGTTGCTGACAAAAATTTCGGCATGGGGTCAAGCAGAGAACACGCCCCCCGGATAATAAAAATCAAAGGAGTAAGCGCAGTGCTCGCAAAGTCGTTCGCGCGCATCTTTTACAGAAACGCTATAAACATAGGGCTCCCGGCCATCCAGCTTGATACCAGCGGGGTAGACGAAGGTGATGAGCTTGAGATCGACCTCGAGGCAGGAGTCGTGCTGAACAAAACCAGAGACTCGAAACTCTCTTTCAATCCTCTGCCGGACGTGATGGTCAAACTGCTGGAAGACGGCGGCCTTGTGGAGCATGTCAAAAAACACGGGGGATTTAAATTAAAATGAAGATAAGCGTGATTGGCACGGGGCAGGTGGGCTCGACGATAGCCTATACTCTGCTTACTAGAAAGCTTCCAGACGAGCTCGTACTCATCGACGTAGTCGAAGAAATGGTAAAAGGCGAGGCCCTCGATTTGAGACAGGGGCAGGCAGGCATCGGAACCAACGTAAAGATTACCGGCTCAACCGACTATTCCCTCACCGAAGGTTCTGATATTATCATTATAACGGCAGGCGTAGGCAGAAAACCCGGGGATAGCAGGCTCGATCTCGCGAAGAAGAATTCGAAAATCATGAAAGGGATAATAGAAAAGGTAAAAGAAAACAAAGACAGCATCCTGTTTATTGTCAGCAACCCCGTCGATG
>JAZGIK010000059.1:0-3021 GCA_036482035.1 Hydrothermarchaeaceae archaeon (SeqCode)
ATATGGATGCAGTGAGGACAAAAGTATACTCGACATTGATAAAAAATGGTAGGAAGAGATTAAGAAAGTGTTTGAGATTGGTGAAAAAGAGATAATGGCAGTGTCCAGCGGGGAATTTGAAGATAAAGTAAAGACTCTGCAGAAAATCATTGCCGAGAGGATGGCACTGCTTAATAACGTTTAAGACGTTACGTATTGAAGTGATTCAGATGTTCGAAAAGGTTACAGAAAAGGAAGTCACGAGGGCCATCGTAGAGGGCTTCTCAAAGGACTTTGCGGAATATGCGGAAAGCGACGTAGTTATAGTTGGTGGGGGTCCAAGTGGGCTCACTGCCGCAAAGGAGCTTGCATCCAACGGGGTCAAAACGCTCATAGTAGAGAGAAACAACTATCTCGGAGGGGGCTTCTGGATAGGTGGCTACCTGATGAACAAGATCACAGTCCGTGCCCCCGGGCATAAGGTGCTTGATGAAATCGGCGTGCCGTACAAGGAGTACTCCAAAGGCCTTTATGTCACGGACGGACCTCATGCGTGTTCAAAGCTTATTGCCGCGGCCTGCGACGCGGGTGCGAGGGTGCTGAACATGACAAAGCTGGATGACGTTGTTTTAAGGGAAAACAATCGGGTGGCAGGCGTCGTGATAAACTGGACGCCCATCTCGGCACTCCCCCGGGAGATAACCTGCGTTGACCCGGTTTCCATAGAATCCAAAATCGTTATAGACAGTACCGGGCACGATGCAGAAGTCGTTGATGCGCTCGTCAGGAGAGGGCTTATGAAAGTGAAGGGCTTCGGTACCATGTGGGTTGAAAAAAGCGAGGACGCGGTTGTCGAGCATACCGGATTTGCCCACCCCGGGCTCATCGTCACGGGCATGGCCGTGGCTCAGGTCTACGGGCTCCCGAGGATGGGGCCCACGTTCGGTGGAATGCTCCTGTCCGGCAAGAAGGCAGCGCAAATCGCGCTTGAAGAACTTCAAAAATGATGCGAATATTCCTTTATTCTGATAAGGAATTTGAATTCTTAGATGAAATAAAAAAATATCTTGAGGGGAAGGTCAGTAAAGCAAGTATTGAAACAAGAGGAGACTTTGTTGGTTGCCATACGGAAAGTAATACTGACGAAATCGCCGCAGAGCTTGCAAAAATAAGAGTTACAGACGTAAATGCGCCTTTCACGTACAATGAGCCCCTGTATGGAGAAATCGAGCACGAGAAGCGGGTGCTTTCCGGCAGTGCAGCTCCTTCTGGAGTGCTCTATGATGGCATGAAACTTCACGGCCTCTTTCAGAGTTTGATAGCGCCCGAAGAGAGGAATCTCGACTGTGTCCACATGGTATTGACGGACAGGCTTTTCGGGACGTTTGACGAGGATGACCTCAGGTATCACGCGAGAGTAGTTATATGCGGATTTCCCTCGATAATATCCACTACAGGGGTTGTCGAAGCACCTGCAAAGCCGAGGGAGTTCTATATAGAAAAGCAGTTTTTAGGGGGCGATGAACTCGCCATTGAAGAGCTTAAAAGAAAGTTTAAGGGCCGATTCATAGACTACGGCGACCCGCGCATGGCGGAAATTTTGAAGGGCTATGTGATGCAGGCGATATTCTATCACGTTTTCAAGGAGGTCTTTTGCGAGGACAGGGGCTGCCGGCTCTACAATGCCCACTGGCAGGAAGAGATGATAAAGGCGCAGCTTGAGGGTCCTGAATTCTGCGAGCGTCACGAAAGGCTTGCGGCTTTGCTCCTGAAGTAACGTTCACTGGCATCTAAGCGGTTGTGCACGGTTGTGGAATACTTGAAAAACCTTAAATATTACGGCACTTATCTTTTTTTCTAAGTGGGTGGTTAATTTAAATTGTTGGGAGTTTAAGAAGTGTGGGAGGGAAGTAAATGGAATAAAAAGCAGTGGAATGGGAATTTGCCCCGTACATCCTGACGGCGGGAAAACCTGTGCAAGAATTGCAGGCACCCTATGCGACGAAGAGGTCCAGGGCACTTTTGCAATGAAGCTGGCCACTTGCATGAGCTGTAATTTCTACAACAGCGAACACTACATTAAGTAATAATAGAGTCAGAGGATTAAACCTTCCTCAATCCCCACAAGTTTTTTATTATTCGGGGTTGACTTTGGAGTGTAGGAGGTGAATATATGAAATGTCCATTCATAAAAGATAATTGTTACGGAGACGAATGCGCGTTATATGACGAAGACAAATGTACCATTGTTTCAATGACTAACCTTCTTGATAATATACGTGGAGAAGTTCAAAATGTAGCTATGGGAGCCAGACAACCTAGACATATATGATATGTGGCGCTTTTCTAGTTGTGATGATAAATTCGGTTCAATGTAGATTAAACCTTCCTCAATAACAAGATCGCTTTCTCGAATAAAAGTGCAGAATCGAATAAAGGAGCAAAGCCCTCCATAACAAAAAGTTTATATAAAGGATATTACCTTCAGTAATAAATGGTGGGCAGCATGTATGAATTACCTACTCCAAAGGATATCAAAAAATACAGAAAACATCTGAAGCTAACGCAAGTGGAGCTCGCAAAGAGGGCAGGGGTCAGCCAGTCCCTTATTGCCAGAATCGAGGCTGGAGACGTTGACCCCAGACTTTCCACTCTAAGAAAAATACTGGATGCCATGAAGGTCGAAGAGATAGGAGACGTTTGCGCAGAGGATATCATGAAGACTCCGGTCATCCATGTCCCTCCCAAGCACACTGTTGGCCATGCATCTGAGATTATGGAGAAACACGGGATATCGCAGCTGCCCGTGTTGGAGAGGGGCGTCCAGGTTGGAAGCATTTCAGAAGCGATGGTTATAAAAGGAATGGATTTAGAAAAGAATTTATCCAAGGTATCTACAAGAGAGATTGGAGAAATCATGAACGGCGGCTTTCCTACCGTAGAGAAGAAGACGGGGATAAAGACTATCTCAAAGCTTTTAGAGCTGGACCCTGCAGTACTGATATCGGAAAAAGGAAAAGCCGTTGGCATAGTTACGAAGGC
>JAZGIK010000060.1:0-2734 GCA_036482035.1 Hydrothermarchaeaceae archaeon (SeqCode)
AAATCACAATAACAAAAGCGAACAATAAAGGCGCAACAATAAATTAGTGATTGAAATGGGAAAATTCAAATTTTCAAAAAGGGCATACATGGACAAGATCAAAGACAGGAGAGACTGGGAAGATGGAGAGGAGGATGATAAATGGCGGGGAGACATCAACGAAAAAAAGGATTGCATGAGATTTTTAAGCCTGGATAAACTTCAAAAAGGCACAATAACAGTAGAAATTAAAGCCGGAAAATGCGACTCATCCTACATGTGCTCTGCAATATGCGATTTCAGATGAATAAAAAAAAAGAAAAAATTTGAAGCGAGACTTACTTCATCTCGCTTCCTCTGACTTTGACTCCAACGTTCGTGTCCCGAACCGAGAATACATAGTCGTCGACGTGTTTTTCGGTGAATTCTATTCCCGTGATTTCAAAGAACGCCGGCCAGCCTATTCTGCCTATCCATTCACCTATTCTCTCGTCCTGCTTCGCTTCTTTTTCCCATATCTCTACTATTTTCCTCACTACTGCGACTGTTTCAGGCCATTTTGGAGGATTGTTCGGTATGAACGGAATCGCCAGTCTGGAAAACTCCGGTCCTTTGCGGCTGCTTGAGACCTTTCCGCCGACCCAGATTGAAACGCCGTCATTTTCTGCGTTTGCCAGAGGCAGGCCCGGGCACAGACCATAGCAGATACCGCAGTACATGCATTTCTCGGCATCTATTTCTACCGATTTCCTTATTGACCCGTCCTCTTGTTTCAACATTTTGGGTCTGAAAGCATAGGTCGGACAGCATGCAATAAGACCGGGAACCTCGCATTCCCTCGACACTACATCGTCGTCTACCGGCGGCGGAACCCTGTGCATGCCCAGAACCGCTATGTCCGAGCAGTGGACAGCCCCGCACATGTTAAGACAGCCCGCCACGGAGATGTTTATCCTGGCCGGTAAATCGTCTCTCTGGAAGTACGAGAGCAGCTCATTGGCTAATGCTAATGCAATTCCAGGTCCATCTGTAGCTGCCGTGTGGCAGTGTACCCAGCCGGTGCACATTAGTATGCTGTGCATGGAGTTCCCTGTTCCTCCGACAGGAAGTCCCATTTTTTCCACTTCTTCTATCAGTTTTTCGACGTCTTCCTCCTTCGGGACTATGAACTCTGCGCTGTGTTTGCTGCTAAATCTCATTGTGCCCTCGCAGTATTTATCCGCCAGGTCACAGATGTTATTAATTGTTTCACTGGCTGCGAATTTTGGCCATCCTGTCCTTACGGTATAGACCTCATCTCCTGTCTCGGAGACGTGCTTGAAGACACCGGGCTTTATTAGCTCATGGTATTTCCACTTCCCGTAGTTTTTCTCGAGAGTTGGGGAGAGCATCTCCTTGTAATCCGGAGGACCGAAGTCCAAATCATCCATTGGTATAACCATTTTTCGACACCTCCTATTCCTTTACCTCACCTGGCCAGTAGAACCAGAATGGATTGCTTCTTGGAGCCTGCACCATCGTGGGTAGTGCTTTTATTCCAGTCTCGTACAGGAACTTTCCAGTCCCAATCCTGTAGATAGTCTCTCCAATCCTTTCCTTAGATCTTCCGTGTTCGTCCCACCAGTCGGTCAGCTTGGTCACAAGGTCGGGAAATATTTCTTTGTATGGGGGGCTAACCTTCATGAAGGGGACCAATACCCAGCCAAGGAATGCCCCGTATCTCCCTCGCGCCCTTCCTCCCATCAATATTGTGGCGCCTCTATCATCGCCGGGTCTGAGGGCCTTTGACATCTTCTGCAGGCAGTACATGCATCTAACGCAGTTGTCGTTGTCAACCTTCAGCTCGTTTCCGTCCCACTCCATGGCATCTGCCGGGCACTTGGAGACGATGTGGTTAATATCCAGACCTGCATCTGCGTAATTTTTTACTTCTCCCTGGTCTACCTTCATCGCATCCTTCCATGTCCCCACTATAGCAAGGTCTGCCCTTGCCACACTTGCACTGCAGTCGGTCGGGCATCCCGATATTTTTATCTTGAATTTATATGGGAACCTCGGTCGGTGCATGTCTTCCAGGAAAACGGGGTCTGTCATTATGGTGTGGAGTATACCAGGTGCGTCTATCATCGCCATTTCACACCTAATCGGCCCGATGCAACAGCTCGGTGTTCGATAATCGCCCGCCGAACCACCAAAATCCCAGTGTTCTTTTGCGAGTTCGTCGAAGCACGGCTCTATGTTGTCGGTTGGGCACCCGAGTAACTGTATATCTGCCGTTGCCCCGTGGAAATTTATCAGACCGGTACCGTATTTATCCCAGATCTCAGAGAGTTTTCTCAGTTTGTCGGTACTGTAAATCCATCCAGCCGTCTGTATTATCCTCAATGTATGGGAATCTCTCATAATATCAGGCCTGTCTGAGAGCCTCCCTATAACCCCTGCATCGTAGCCAGGGTATCCGACCATGCCCCCGTGAGCCCAGTGGGTCACCTTGTCCTTGTAAGCCAGTTCGTAGATAGCAAGAAGTCCCTCGTATTCTGCTTTCTTCATCTCCGTCACAACGCTGGGCCAAGGTCCTGTCTCCGCCTCGTCTAACAAAGGAGTTTCTGTCACTCTTTCACCTCCAATTATATCTAGCTGTAATAATCTAGCTAATATGGAATTTTAATTTATATAATTTATATATATAGTTTTCTGTGCACAACCGATGGTAACCAATATTAATAAGCCGTTACCTAGATACAGATAATGCACC
>JAZGIK010000061.1:0-12137 GCA_036482035.1 Hydrothermarchaeaceae archaeon (SeqCode)
AGAGAAGAGATCTTGCCTATTTTGCTGACCTCATAAGGTTCTTTGATTTACAGGATCAGGTATATATCAATGTTTATTCAGGTCAGGAAATGGTTGAGCTATACAGTCTTGCTCAGGTCTGTATATACCCTTCAACCGCGTCAGAACCCTTTGGACTGACAATGCTGGAGGCCCTTTCTTCGGGAAAGCCGATGATAGTGACTGAGATGGGGGGGATGCCAGAAATTATCATGAACGATGTCACTGGTTACGTAATAAAATTAAAAGACTTTGAAGCGCTGGCTTCCCGTATTGAGTATTTACTTGGAAACGAGCGAGTAAGAAGAAGGCTTGGTAGTACTGGCAGGAAAATGGTCACTGTTCATTATACTAAAGAAATTATGACTAAATGTCATTTGGAGGTATATGAGGAAGTGCTCAAAGGGTCTTAGAGTTACTTATAAGTTTATATTTGCTACACCTAAAAGTATTTCATGCCTTGCATTACAAAGAAAAAGCTCGAAATCCTGCTTGAAAGCTGTGATGACTTCAAAAGCCCGAAAATCAGTCTTGAGCAGTACAGCACGCCATCCAGCATAGCCGCAGAGGTAATCAACCTGGCATATCTTAAAGGAGACGTCGAAGGAAAAAGCATTTACGATCTGGGATGCGGGACCGGAAAGCTCGCAATCGGTTGCGCGCTTATGGGTGCAGTGGAGGTGGCGGGATTCGATAAGGACAAAGATGCTCTAAAAATCGCAAAAGAAAATTCAAAAAGGCTTAATGTCGATATTAATTGGATTAAATCGAACGTAAAAGATATAAAGGGAAACTGCGACACAGTATTCCAAAACCCTCCGTTTGGAGTTCATAAAAAAGGAGCAGACAAAATATTCCTGGAAAAAGGTCTAAAGTTAGGGAAGATTCTATATTCATTTCACAATGCGAATACCCATGAGTTTGTAATGTCGTATACGGGCGAACTCGGGGGGACTATCACAGACCGTGTAACTGTGGATTTTTTGCTGCCTCACTCCTACGGATTTCACAAGAAAGAACGAAAGAAAACGAAAGTGGATATATACAGGATTAGGTGAGTGAAATGGTTGAAAGTGGTGATTTTGTACTGCCCGGCAATGAGGTCGGGTTTAGTGAAGAGGTTATTCCCGGTGAGGGAACCTACGAAGAGGAAGGAAAGATTTTTGCGAGTATCACAGGCATTGTCAATCTGGATTTAAAAGAACGAAAGGTAAAGGTCCAGCCAAAAACCAGCACCCCGCCCGAGTTAAAAGACGGGGAAATCATAGTGGGTGTTGTTGCGGATACTAGACCTCAGGTTGCTGTGGTGGAAATCGTCAAAATAAAAGGAAATGAAAGGGTGCTTGGCGGCAGAATATCCGGCGGACTCCATATATCAAAGATTCGAGATTCATACGTATCAGAAATTTCCAAAGAACTCGGATTCGGTGACATAATCCTTGCAAAAATCGTAAATGCAAAGAGAAAGCCTATAGATCTGTCAATAGTTAATAAAGAACTGGGCGTGATTAAAAGCTACTGCGAGAAATGCAGTGCCCCGCTTGTACTTAAGGATAATAAAGTTATCTGCAGTGAATGCAATCGACAGGGGCACAAAAAGCTTTCTACAGAATATGGGAAAGGGCTGGTCTGAACATGGAAGTCAAAATTTTAAAAGAAAGTAAAACCGAGTTGGAGTTCGAAATTATAGGAGAAGGGCATACGTTTTGCAATACGCTTCAAAACTTTCTCAATAATAAAAAGGAAGTTGTCCTCGCTTCCTACAAGATAAAGCATCCCCTTCTGAGCAGCCCCCAGATTTATGTCAAGACAAAAGACCTCCCGTTACCCAAGGGGAAGGAGAAACTTTTGCCTTTGACAGATGTCAAAGGGATAGGTCCAAAAAGTGTGGAAAAACTAAGAGACACGGGTATCAAGACTGCCAACGCCCTTTTGAAAGCAGACCCTGAAAAGGTTTCGAAAAAGTCGGGACTCTCTGAAAAAATGATTGAGAAATATCAGTCGGAGGCCAAAAAGCTAGACTTTGCAAAGGAGAGTTTGGCCCGAACCGTAGTAAAGAGTGCACTGAATGATTTCGCAAAGACCTTTTCAGAGGTCAAGTCTAATGTTTGATTTTGAAATTGGGAACGTGAAAGAACTTTCCGGAGTGGGCGACAGTTTTGTCAATCTAATCTACTCTATAGCAGTGTCCAATGCAGTTGGAAAACCTGTCTGCAAAAGAGCGTCAAATTATGTCCTGTCAGAGGCGGTGTATAGGTCAGGGCTCAGGGAACCGGCCGGCCCGAGGGTCGACAGGCATAAACTTGCAGACTATGCAGAATGCCGGATATTCAATGCCTGGGTTAAGGGCAGCACAACCATTGAGAACTGTGTCGAGATTCTGACCCGAGAACTAAAAAACTCACCGGATTCCCTAAAGGAGGTGTCCATTCAGGCATTTACGGAACTATTAAAGGAGATACAGAAAAAGTGAATGCAAATTCTGAAAATAAGTGCCCGGAGATTACCGTGGATGCAGTGATCGAAAGGGATGACAAAATCCTCCTAATCAAGAGGAAAAACGAGCCCTTCAAAGGACGCTGGGCCCTGCCCGGCGGCTTCATTGAATATGGCGAAAGCGCAGAAAACGCAATTGTGAGAGAGGTAAAAGAGGAGGCGAATCTGGATATATCAATAAAAGCTCTAATGGGCGTCTACTCAAATCCCGGTAGGGACCCAAGAGGCCATGTAATCTCAATATGCTACAAAGCATCTGCAATCGGTAAAGAGAAAGGTGGTACAGATGCCAGTGACGCAGCTTTCTTTACGCCCGAAGAAATCAAAGAACTTGAGCTCGCCTTCGACCATAAGGACATAATTGCTGAATATATGGAGTCAAAATGTTCTGTGAAAAATGCAAAAGTCTGATGCTGCCTAAAGGCAAAAAACTTGTCTGTACCAGATGCGGCTTTAAGAAGGATATAGGGGATACTGACGGGTACAAACTATCCTCGAATGAAAAAGAGAAAAACAAACTCTTGATCGTGGATCAAGAAATCAGAACCCTGCCGACCACGCGGGCAGAGTGTAAAAGGTGCAAGAACATGGAGGCCGAATGGTGGCTTTTGCAAACCAGAAAGGCAGACGAATCAGAAACGAGATTTTTCAGGTGCACAAAATGCAAATTTACCTGGCGCGAGTATCAGTGACGTTATCTTCTGGCGAGTACATTTTTCACCTGTTGCACCGCTGTGCCGATGTAATTTTCGGGGTCCAGGAACTTATCGATTTCGGACTCACTTAAGTATTTTCTGACTGCGGTGCTCTTTATTAGCACGTCTTTTAGAGGCTTTTTGGTTTTAACTGCACGTATGGAAAGTTTTCGAAGCAGTTCGTGTGCCTCCTGTCTGCCCATGCCCTTTTCAGTGAGGCCCATCATGACGGCCTCGGCTGTCTCCATCCCCCCAGTCATCTCCAGATTTCTTGCGATGTTTTCAGGGTACAGTACAAGGTTTTTCATGACATTTTTGGTCCTCTTTAGGATCTCGTCGAGAAGTATGAAGCTCTCTGGAATTATCACCCTCTCCGGAGAAGAGTTCGTGAGGTCTCTCTCGTGCTCGAGCGACACATTTTCGAGGGCCACAAAGACGTTGGACTTTATCACCCTTGCAAGGCCGCAGATGTTTTCGGCATTGATGGGGTTTCGCTTGTGCGGCATTGTCGAGCTTCCGACCTGTCTCCTTTCTTCGAATTTCTCGCTTACCTCGGCAATCTCAGTCCTCGACAGGTTTCTTATCTCCCTGCCAATTTTGTCGAGCGTGGCAGCGATGAGCGCAAGAAGCGATATTAGCTCTGCGTATCGGTCCCTCTGAACTATCTGGTTTGATACCTCTGCTGGGACAAGCCCCAGGTCTTTCATCACGAGCTTTTGGATGTGAATGCCCTTTTTGCCGAAGGAGGCCTGTGTCCCAACAGCGCCTGACATCTTGCCCACGAGCACCCTTTTTTTTGCTTCGTTTATCCGCTCGATGTGTCTTCTTATCTCCATCGCCCAGATAGAGAACCGCAGTCCGTATGTGATCGGTATTGCGTGTTGCCCATGTGTCCGGCCGACTGCTACCGTTTTTATGTGCTTCTTGGCCAGCCGCAAAAGGATCTTTTCGAGTTCGTGAAGGTCTTTCTCTACGATGGCAAGCGCCTCTTTGAACTGCAGTGCATTTGCGGTGTCGACGATGTCGTATGAAGTGGCACCGAGATGCACATATTTTCCGGCATTGCCGCACACCTCAGAAAGCGATTTGACTACTGCCATTATGTCGTGCTTTGTCTTTTTTTCGATCTCTTTGACCCTCTCGAGTTTTACGAATCGGACACTTGCCTTTTTTGTGATTGAGGCAGCATCCTTTTTTGGAATGTTCCCGACTGTTGCGTGGGCCCGCGAGAGAGCCGCCTCGACATCGAGAAATTTCTGTAGCCTGCTTTCCTCCTCAAAAATAGACTTCATTTCCGCGCTCCCGTACCTGAAATCGATGGGATGGATCGCCATGTCTATCTGATTTCTCAAGTGTGTAATAAATATCTTTTTATGTCATAAACATTGGGCATATGTACAGGTGTTGTTTTGATGATAAGCCGGAAGATGGCAATAGGGCTCCTAATCTTTGTTCAGGTCCTTGCCCTCTCTCCGTACCTCTTCGAATGTGCTCTTACCTACGACGGTGGCCTCTATGCATCGCTTGGATGGTCCCTCTATAGTGAGCATGCCTATAGGTTCAACGACCAGCCCGGTGACGTGCCTCCTGGATTTCCCCTTCTCGTTGCCCCTTTCTTCTTTTTTGGCGAAAAGGGGATGTATCTTGGGCCTTTATTGGCCTCCTTTGTACTGGTTATATCCTCCTTCCTGCTAATGGAAAAGAGGTTTGGGTTGTTATTGGGCTTTCTGGGAGCGCTTCTAATCTTCACCAGCACCATGGTCTACACGTATTCTGTGTATGTCTTGAGGGACCTTCCGGCGGTTGCCTTCGTCATGCTCAGCTACTTGCTCTATGAGAAGACTCGAGAGTCCCAGTCCCGTCACAGGGTCCTTCTGTTGGGCCTCTCCATGGGCATGGCCTTTCTGATTAGATACGCCTCTCTCATCGTCCTTCTCCCTATCATCCTCCATGCCTCCTATAAAAAGGAAAAGTGGTTCCTCATTGCCCTTATCGTGGGGCTTCTTGCCGTGCTCCCCTGGTCTCTCTGGTCTTACGAGAACCACGGCACGCCGTTGAAAGAACACTCGACCTACTATCTCGACTCTCTGACTCTAGAAATGAGTGACAATTTTGCACTGCTTAAAATATTTTACAGCTGGTTTTTCCCTCTTCTCGTTCCCCTGTCTCTCATCGGTGTTCTGGTAGAGGTGAAAGACCGTGGAGCGAAGAGTATCGTTAACCCCTACCTCCTGCTTTTCGTCTTCGCCTTTATCGCCTTTCTCCTCTGGCCTGTGAAGGACGAGAGATACCTACTTCCCGCAGTCTTCCCTGTGGTCTACTTCGCAATGATACCGCTCTCCCGAATTCCGAGACGTCTGGTTGTTCCCATATTGGTCCTGTTCATCTTTGGCCAGCTTTGGACTGGAGTGCACCATGTAGACACAGCGAAAAATAAGTATGACCTTCTGGAAGATGCGGGTCACTGGCTTCGAGATAATACCACAAGGGATTCGCGGGTGATGACCCAGTCCTTCCGCCAGATCGCCTTCTACTCTCACAGGCGGACTTATGAAGTGCCTCGATGCAGTTGGTGTCCCCTCGGATTCATCAAGAGTCAAAATGTTACGCACATCTTAATCGACAGCTATGAGAGGACGACTCCAAAGTACATACATCAATTTGTAGAGGAGCAAGGATACAGGATAGTAGCGAGGTTCAACGACGGCTACGGCGAGGTGGTTATCTACGAGGTGTAATGCGTAGGGTACGTAATCGTGCCTCAAAAATCTATTAGAGTCTTCTGGTCCTCCTCCTTCGTTGTTTCCTCGTTATTTCCTGCTTTCTCGTCTTTCTCCTCCACCTGCCTCTTTATGCTTTCAGCGAGCTTTTTGCCTATGAGTTCCACGCGTGAAAGGGCCCGTACATCCGCGTCTTTGATGTCCTCTAATGTCTTGAACCCGTGTGCAAATAGCCTTCTCGCCCTCACCCTGCCTATGCCTCTAAGCGATACCAGCGGCAGAAGCTCTTCCTTAATGCCGTGGCTTACCCTCACCTGCAGCCTTTTTACCTCTCTGCTTTTCTTTACCCTGGAAAGCCTGCCTATCTCTCCCATGGAATACAAAAGCCATTTCGCAATGTCCACCCTGTTCCTGATATCGCCTGGGCCTAGATTGTATCTCTCGAGAAGGGATTCTTCGATGTGCTCGTCTATCCAGTCGCGCAAAAACAGGGCTGTTTTCATCTCTGACAAAAAGCTTTCAAAATCCCACGGGTCTGAAATTTGGCTTGGCACGTCACACAGCAGATTCTCCTCGTTCTTGTAGAGCTCCTCCATGCAAAGCTCGTAATCCTTCTTCCTAAGGTAAAGGCCCCTGAGTTCCAGCGTCTTTGATATGGCATGAAGGTATGATAGCTCGTTTGTCTTTGCTTTCTTGGACCTGTAAAGCGCGTCCCTCAACATTACGGCGCTCTGCGGATCTATGTAAAGTTCAGAAACTCTCGTGCCGAATAGAGTGGGGATGTAGTGCCCTTCTGTCTCGCTCATGAACCCCTCCTCTTTTAAAAAGGTGACAATCTTTTGCACAATCTCCTCGAGCATGTAGGTCTCCTGCTGGTATGCAAAAAATGTCTTCTTGAAAAATTCTATAAGTCCTGGATACGAGTCTGCATATCCCGTGGCTATTGTAGCAAGTGTGTGGGTCCTGAGTGCAGACTCTACAGCGAGCTTTGAGTATATTGACTCGGGATCTGCCAGTACGTAATTTTCAAGGAGATACGACCTCTCCTCATAGCTTTTAGCCACCATTAAAGCCTCGCCATAGTCGTCATACTTCGGCCTCCCTGCCCTGCCTGACATCTGCTTTATCTCTATAATAGGGATCTCAATCCTTCCCAGGCCTGAGTCGTACCGGGTGTAATCCCTTATTATGACTCTTCTGGCAGGCAGGTTTACCCCTGCTGCAAGGGTGGGAGTGGCTGCCAGTACCTTTATATGATTCTCCTTGAAGGCCTCCTCAACTATCCTTCTCTGCCCTGCAGTGAGGCCCGCGTGGTGAAATGCCGTGCCCCCCTCTATGCATCTGGCAAGTCTCCTGCATATCTTTGTCGGTTCCTGGAGAGCTTTCAAAACGTCTTTTGCAAAGGCTTTCAGTACCTTTCTATCTGCCTTCGAGACGAATCTCTTTGTCCCAGGGATAGAATCGAGCGCAAACTTCTCGGAGCCTGACCTGGTGTTTACAAAAACGAGGCTCTGCCCTTTATTTTTCACGGTTTCCAGTGCAAGATTCAAGACCTCGCCCTTGATTATCTGCTCGACTTCTACGAGTTTTGAATCGCTGAAAAATATCTCGTGGTTTGAATAGACACCCTCCTTCAGGGTTACGGGCCTCCAGTCGCTTGAAATTAATTTGGCATCAAGCCACGAAGCCAGCTCAGATGCATTTTTTATTGTAGCACTAAGTCCCAGTATCAGAAGGTTGGGTACCAGATGCAAGAGCTTTGCAATGGTGACCTCCAGAGTAGGGCCTCTGCGCCCGTCGTTTATCAGGTGGATTTCGTCTGCGACAAGGACTTTTACTTCTTCAAGCCACTCGCTTTTGTGGCGGAGCAGGCTGTCCGCCTTCTCGCTTGTTGTAATTATTACGTCGTAATTGACAAGCCATGAGTCCTTCGCGTCGTAGTCACCCGTGGATATGGTGCTTTTAATGCCGGCACGCTCATACTTTCTGAAGTCTTCGAGCTTCTCTGATGCAAGGGCCTTTAGCGGCACGATATAAAGGCACTTGCCGCCTCCTTTTAAAATGGAACTGACTGCCAGAAGCTCGGAAATCAGAGTCTTGCCGCTTGCCGTCGGAACGCTGATGACAAAAGAGCTGTCCAGGTCCAAGAGCCCGCTTTCTATTGCATCAACCTGCGGTGGATACAGCTCCTTGAACCCGGATTTTTTTAATATGCTGATGACCTTTTCTGGCATCCCAAAATTTGCAAGCTCATCGATTTGCACGATTGAACAATGTTTTTATTAATTAATCAATCTATTGTAAGTCATGAAAGTGAAGCTTCTGAAGTACACGGAGGGCGGAGTGAAACTCGTGGCAAAATCTGCACGGGTCAGCGGAGTCCCGGATACTTTGTCCGATGAGGAGATAGTCAGGATGATTGTTGAGAATGATTATACAAGTGCGCTGGAGCACATCTCTTTCACCTTCGACCTCAAGGACATAAGCATTGCCTTAAGCCGCGAGCTTCTAGAGCATCGCATCGCAAGCCACACCGCGAGGTCCACCCGATACCAGGAAGAGGGGGGCTTCGGCTATTTTATCCCGGCCGAAATCAAAAATGACAAAGAGGCCCGCAAGCAGTACAAGGCCGCCATGAAGGAACTCTCAAAAGCATATCTAGACCTCAAGGAGATGGGCATCTCCAGAGAATCCAGGCGCTATGTACTGCCCATTGCGGCGCACACCAACTACGTCTGGACCGTTAACGCGAGAAGCCTTTTAAACTTCCTTGGCCTCCGCCTATGTGTTAGGGCCTCGCCGGAAATAAGAGACCTTGCCAGGAAGTTGCACGACATTGTTGTCGATATCTATCCGGAAATCTTTAAAGATATGGGATGCAGAGGACAGACTCTTGCAGTGTGTCCTGAAAACGAGGTCAGGGACAGCCCCCAGGGAAAGGGCTGCCCGCATAAGGTGAAAGGAAGCAAGACGTATATTCCGACGAAAAAAGAAGTGCGGGAAAAGAAGTTATAATACCATTACCTCTTCACCGGCATCAATCCTCGGTAAAACTGCATAGGTTACTTTTTCATCATCCCATGTGTGTAGTGCCCCTCTTACCGTTCTTTTCGGCGAAATCTTTAGGGTTACTCCTTCGACGGGCTTGCCCCCGGTGTTCTTAACGGTTATCACGTCTCCCCTGACCGTAAGATAAAGGCTGTTTCTTGAAATCCACCAGTCAGCAACCTGTTCAGCAGGGGCAATCCAGAGGCGTTTTGTTGACATATAGTCGAGAAAAGCACGCAAATCCTCTATGTTTTCACTGGCTGTCCCCACATGTGAGTAGAAAGTGAAAAGGCCCTCGCTTTTGTAAGTATCCTCAAATGCGAGATAGAACGGGAGTGTCGAGTATCCTATCGACTTCTCGTTCCAGTATGCGTCAAAATTCAAAGAAAGCGGTATCTCGACAACACCGTCTGTTATGTACGGCATGGTACCGAGATACTGCGAAGAGTCGTATGTATAGCCCATTGCGCTGACTGCCTCTATTGTGTCCTCGTTGCTCTTTAAAAATGGTGCCCGAAAGCCTGTTGGATTGAAACCCCTCTCAGCCAGCCATTCGTGGGCCGTTTGCATTTCTTTTAGCTGGAACTCCTCGCTCAGGTCGGAATCTTCCCACTCGGCCTGTGCCCATGCCATGCTCCCGATGTCGTAATTCCTTAAAAGCTCAAGGTCTTCCTGGCGGCCTTCGAAGTACCCCGCAACTATGAAAAAGGTAGCATTTTTTGATCCCAGTGTATTGATGACCCTCTCTATCTGACTACCATTTGCAATTTCCGTATCGAAAGTTATACATACTGCCGATTTGTATCCCTGGGGCCAGCTCGCTATTTGTACGTCCTGTGGACCGCCCAGACATCCAACGGTGAGGAATAAAATTAGTATCCTCCTCATTCTTTCATACCCAATATGAAATTAAGAGTAGGGAGGAGAACAGGGGAATATAAAAGGCCTGTGGATATTGGAGGTGGGGCAGGCAGGAAAAAATAGTCCCCTGTTTACTCTCCCTTTCCCGAGCGATGAAGCCAGGGATCTTGAAAGGCCTGAAAATTTTAGCTGTGCTAAAATTTTCAACCTTTTAGCTTTGGCAGTTTTTACATTTGATGTCATTTTCACACAATATACTTGCTGTCCGTAGCAGCTTTCTGTTTTTTTCCAGGCACGTCACTATCTCGTCGGCAGGCAGATTCTCTTTTATGAAGAGTGCCTTGTATTTCTTTGATGCTTTCATTGCAAGATCTCTGTCGTGCGTCACAAACAGAGCTCCCAATCTGTTTATAATGTGTAGAATTTCTTCGTCATCCATCTCCGTGTCAATGTCTCCTACATGAAGCGTCCTTGCACCTCCATTTAACTTTTTTACCTTCTTCGGTATGTTGACATCGAGTATTATGTCCACCAGCATGTTACACCCTCTCCTCTCCACTTTCCTTTGTCCTGATTAATACTTCCGGGATTGTGCTCTTGACCTCTCTTGCTACATCCATGATGTAATCCCCGGGTATAGAGGCATAATTTTCATATTCCCTGTCAAGACATCCGCCCTCCGGTCTGAACTGCTGGAGGACGTACCGGCTTACACCGTAATCCTTGAGAGAAGCAGCGATTTTGAGGATATCTTCTTTCGTGTATATGAGCAGGGGTGCCAAGGTGGTCCTAGGCTCGAATTCTACTCCGCTCTGCACGATAATCTCCAGAGTCTTCTTGACCTTCTCCACTACCTCTCCTCCATCCTTCCTCACAGTTGCCCTTGCGTATTTCTCTGGTTCAAACGGCGCTTTTATATCCATTGCAATAAAATCAACCAATTTCAAAACCTTCCTAACCTCTTCTGGATAAAAGCCGTTTGTGTCCAGCTTTATACTCATGTCCTCTTCCTTCAAGGCTCTGCAAATTTCCATAACGCCTTCTAACTGCTGCATCGGCTCTCCGCCTGTTATACATACTCCATCTATCAAAGGACGGTTCTCCATTATCTTCTCCACGATTTTACCACTCTCTACTTCCTGACAGTTCCCTTTGTCCAACAGTGCAAAGTTCTGGCAGTACGGACAGCGATAGGGGCACCCGCAGAGGTACAATACCGATGCTACATGTCCTGGGTAGTCCACTGTTGAAAGCTCGGTAATGCCGCCGGTTAGTACCTTCATCCAAGGGCCCTCTTTATCTCCGCAATCAGCACTTCTCTCTCTGGAACCTCACCTCTTGATATTAATTCTTCGTTTACAGCCACCGATGGAGTAGACGCTACTCCATACTGCAGTCCCGTTATCGCGTCCTTCTTCAAGTCGACCTCATCAATATCTATGTCGAAATCCTTTCCTACCTCTTTTACAAGCTCCTTCGCAGCAGGACATTTGGGACATTCTGGCATAGTAAACACTGTTACTTTTGCTTTGGTCACCTTTTTGCCTCCTCGATTTTGTTTAGTAGTTGCATTAGCTGGACTATCTCCTCTACCCTTTTTTGTTTGTATTCCCGAAAGCTTTCGTCGTCCATTCGCGACACCTAAAGTGACAGCTTGTACCTGTCCTTGATTTCCTGCTTCTTTCCGTCGTTCCATCCCGAAACTCTCTGATAATAGCCTGTGATTCTTGAGTACTGCTCCACACTCGAAGAGCTGCAACTCGGGCAGTTGTCATGAAGGCCTCCTGTGACCTTCTCGCAGTTGTTGCAGTGAGTCATGTCCTTCGTATAGGCCCAGTAACCGGTGAGGGTATTCTTCGCAATCTTCTTAGTCAAATCCCAGAGGACTGCAGGGTCCGGGTGGCTCTCGCCAACCCACACGTGCGCCATCATCCCTCCAGAATTAAGCGGGTGGAAGGCCCCTTCTACCTGGAGCCTCTTCATAAGACCGACCTTTGCATCGACTCTCACGTGAGATGAATTCGTGTAGTAAATGCTGCCAGACTCACGGTCGCCCCTCACTGTTGCCTTGTCAGCAAACCGTCCGTAATCAAGTTTTGCAAACCTGTATGCCGTGGACTCTGCAGGCGTCTGCGTCAATACCCACCGCAGTCCTGTTTCCTCTGACCATCTGGCAGCTGTGTCGGACATGTGTTTTATGACCTCGAGCCCAAATCTCCACGAAGCGGCGTCCTCGTGCATCTCCTTTCCCGTAAAGGCCTGTGCCATCTCATTGACACCTACATATCCTATGGAGTGC
>JAZGIK010000062.1:0-3462 GCA_036482035.1 Hydrothermarchaeaceae archaeon (SeqCode)
ACATACGCTCCGGGGCCATCATGGGCAAGATTGTAGGGGAAAAACTGGGTGTTAAAATAACAAAAATGGCGGACGAGGGAAAACCGGTTTTGGGCATATGCAACGTTTTTCAGGTGCTGGTGGAGTCCGGCATCCTACCTAGAATAAATAGCAACAGTTCTCAAGCAGCCCTGGGAACAAATACGTCATCAAAATACGAGGACAGATGGGTGTATCTCAGGAATGAAAACAGGGGCAATTGCATATTCATCAAAGGTGTAAAAAGACTCACAAGGATGCCCGTGGCACATGCAGAAGGAAAACTTATCCTGCCTCTCGACAGAGAGACAGAGTACCTGAACTACCTTGAAGAACACGATCAGATAGCCTTCTGCTATGCGACAGACTCAGGAGAACTCGCTAAAGGAAAGTACCCTGAGAACCCAAACGGCTCAATAGCTGATATTGCAGGCATATGTGACCCGTCAGGAATTGCGATGGGCCTGATGCCTCACCCTGAAAGGGCCTTTCACAGGATAACCTATCCTGACTGGACGCGAACAGGAGCTGAAGGTTTCGGAGATGGATATGCCATATTCAAGAACATGGTCGACTGTGCAAAGAAGGTATAAAAACATGAAATCCATCGTTATACCTGCCTACAACGAAGAGGAAAACATCGAGAATGCAGTGAAGGCCGTTTTGGAACTGGAAGATGTGGAGGTGATCATATCCGATGACGGTTCCACGGACGGCACGGGCGACATCGGCAGAAGGCTGACAAAACTTGAAAATGTCGTCTTCGTGAGCGGTAAAAACAGAGGCAAGGGCGCTGCCATAAAGCAGGGATTGAAGGTGGCAAACGGCGATATATTGGGCTTTTTAGACGCGGACATGTCAGCACATCCGAATGAGCTTTTAAAACTGTTCAAAGAAATCTATAACGGGGCAGACGTTGTCATAGGCTCGAGGGACTTGCCGGATTCTGTCATCCCTGTAAAACAGCCAGTATATCGAAGATTTCTAGGGCACGTCTACAGGACTCTTGCAAGGCAGCTTTTCAAAATAGATATAATGGATTTTCAGTGCGGTTTGAAGGTATTCAGAAGAGAGGTATGGGACAGCATAAAAGTCGACACAGACGGCTTTGCCTTTGACACGGAACTCATCGCAAGGGCCCACAAAGAGGGATATATCATAAAAGAGGTACCAATAACGTGGCAAAATTTCCCTAAGAGCAAGGTAAATCCCATATCGGACTCTATCGCCATGTTAATTGAACTGATAAAGATTAGGGGCAGAATATGAGGCTCAGCCTTAACACCTTTTGCTTTATTCTAGTAGGCGCAATAATAATATTCACGATAGTCGAGAAGGCCCTTTTTGTATCCGAGTTCGGTCACCCAAGCGGTGATGACATAAAGATGCATTTGACGATAGTGCAAGGCTGGCTGGACCTTGAAAATCCTCTACTCAACGAGAAATATTTTTACAGCGGCTATCCCCGCCCGCCAGCCATGCACCTGACCATTGCACTTATATCTCTAATCCCGTTTGTATCTCTATTGACAGCTGCAAACTTCCTGGAGATATTTCTATTCCCACTGATCCTTCTTGTAACATTCTCTGTGGTACAAAAAATCTCAGGCACATTTACAGCAGCTTTAAGTATTTTGATACTCGCCACAAGCCCTGCTTTCTGGGACCGAGGGGTCCAGGTCATACCACAGGCATTCGATATTTTGCTTTTCCCAGCGGCAGCATATCTATTCCTCAAAGGACGGAATGCATACATTCCAATTTGTATTTACTTGATTTACAACCACTGGCTTTACGCTGCGCTTCCTGTGAGTGCACTTTTTATTTTTTCCATGATATATAGGAAAGAAAGACTCAGGGATTTCGGGATTGTCGCTATAGCCTGCATTCCAATAGCTGTGGTTATGGCACTTAACACCGGCGCAATGCTTGCTGAGTCGTCTGGTATTAATGAAGCCCAGGAGCTGGCAGTTTTAACCGAGCCGCTGTTCGCTGTCAAGTACCTGGGCTACCCGCTCTTTTTCCTGATGTTTATATCAGCAATACATCTCAGATACGTGAAGTTGCGGGATTTTGAAAGACTCATACTTTTGTGGATTTTAACGCTTGTGCCGATGGTCGTGTTCTTCCCTGACCGGTTTATCGAATATGTCGCCCAGCCGCTCGCGATTCTCGGAGGGATTGTACTGGCAGATTTATTCAGGGGAGAAAAGGTCAGGGCTACCATGCTTTTTGCGTTGTTCGCATTTGCCCTTTTATCCCAGTATTACCTCTATTCTGCGCTGTTCAGCCCCCAGGGGATCTGGATGCCGCTCGATACGCTCTCCCCGTTTGTAAGGCCAGCACCATAAACGCAAAAATGGACAGAATCGTTGAAAACTTCCTTACAGGCGTGTCCTCGAACCTCAGCAGGATTCTGTGATGGCCTTCCGGGACGTCCAGAGCAATCAGGCCAGATTCGTCTGTCTGCAAAACCGTTCTCTTCCCATCTACATATGCAGTCCAGCCGGGGAAATAGTAAGTATTTATCCGTGCAAGCTCACCATCGCCGACATATTCAAAAGCCAGCAAATTACAGTTCTTTTCTTCTACATTAAAATGACCCGCCCCTGAAAGCTCTGCATCGTTTTTAACGGCGAAATCCAGTATTTTGGCACTCTTTGGGAGATATTCTTGGCCGTACGTAAGCCCAGCATTCAGGTTTTTGAGTTCCTTACGGGTTATGTCGCCATTGGAAACGGTGATGTGCTCCGAATACCCGATAAACCCAAACGACGAAACCACGACCAGAAGTGAGAGCATCAGAATAATGCGCCCAGACCCAATTGCAGATGCGGCAATACCTCCTAGAAGCGACACTATCAGAGCCACGATACTCAAAAGACGCCAGGGGAACTGCACATACGCTGCAAGCGTGAAAAACGGAAGATTCCAGAAAAACGCAGAATACTCCGTCATAAAAAATATAAGCCCGAGTAAAATAAAGCCGAAAGCTCGCGTGCGTCTCTCTCTTGAAATGAATATAGCACTCAATGCCAGCAGTAATGGGAAAAATCCAATTTTGTTGAGTATATCATAAACTCCGAGGAAATTCCATTCAGGTGCGAATATCAGCACATTTTCGATGTTCACCATGTCCTTTTCAAAGAGCGCAGGAATCCAGTAAAATGCAGACAGCGAAAGTCCAAAAAGCACCGCAGATGCAACCCTCTTCAACAAAAGTTCCTTCCTAAAAAGTGCCACGTAAAAAACCAGAAATCCCGTAAAAAGCATGGCAGAGACGTTGTGAGTCAGTATTAAAAGCGCATACGAGACTGCACCCAGAGCAGCACGACCGCGGTCAAGAGAATATAAAACAAGCGGGAAGAATACGAACGCAAATGACTCGGCAAGGTCGCCTCTCACGTAAACATCATACAGGTGATAAGGTGCATACATGTACAG
>JAZGIK010000063.1:0-10260 GCA_036482035.1 Hydrothermarchaeaceae archaeon (SeqCode)
AACATGCGCGCCCCTCTACCTGGGCAGGTTCATGGGGAGTTCGACACCGGCAATCGTCGCGCAGGTCGTCGTAGCGCTCGCAGGCATAATAGCCGGTGCAAAGGTCTTCGTTGGGGCCGTGGAGGGCATCGCAGCTACCGTGGGCATCCCGCCCTTCATACTGGCGTTCATAATCGCGCCGATGGCCACCGAGCTCCCGGAAAAGTTCAACAGCGCGCTCTGGTACTGGCGGGAAAAGGACGCGCTGGCCATGGGCAACGTGACGGGTGCAATGGTGTTCCAGAGCAGCATACCCGTGAGCATAGGCATACTGTTCACGCCCTGGGAGCTGGACATCGTGCAGGTCTCAAGCGTCTTCCTGGCCATAGCCGGCGCCGCAATACTGTACGCCTCCCTGAAGCTCTCGGGGAGGATAAACGCAAAGATAATGCTCGCGGGCGGCCTCCTGTACGCTGCCTACGTCTCATCCCTGCTCCTGGGATAAAAACACATTTATATCCTGCAGACCCGATGTAAATGCAATGAATCTCAACGAGAACGCCGTGAATATTGCGGCAGAGATGGTGATAGGGTGGGAAGACCTCAAAGTAGAGCACCACGAGCTGGAGAACGGGGCGAAGCTGATAGACTGCGGCGTGAACGTCGAGGGCAGCATAGAAGCGGGGCGCCTGTTCGCGCTGGCGTGCATGGGGGGGCTGGCAGAGATAGAGGTGGTGGACGGGGAATCGGGATTGAAGGAAGTAAAGGTCAGCACCGAGCATCCTGCCGTCGCGTGCCTGGCTTCGCAGAAGGCGGGCTGGGGTATCAAGGGCGGAGATTATTTCGCGCTGGGCTCCGGGCCTGCGAGAATCCTCGCGAGGAAGCCTGAGGAGACGGCTGAAAAGGTGGGCTACATGGAAGAGTCCAGCGCAGCGCTGATTGCGCTGGAGTCGGCAGAGTTCCCGCCGGTCGAGGTATGCGACGCGATTGCGTATTTTTGCAGGGTTGAGCCAGCGCACCTGTACGTGCTGATAGCGAGGACCGCGTCGCTCGCCGCCACGGTCCAGATATCCGCGAGGATGGTTGAGACGTGCCTGTACAAGATGGACCACCTCGGCTATGATGTAAATTCCGTGGTAAGCGCGAGCGGCAGCGCACCGGTTGCGCCAATCTTAGGAGACGACAACCTGATGATGGGCCTCACCAATGACATGATTATCTACGGCGCGAGCGTCACGCTGCAGACAGACGCTGACATCGACATCGAAAAAATCCCGTCCGCCTCGTCGCCTGACTACGGGCGGCCGTTCGCGGAGATATTCAAGGAAGCCGGGTACGACTTCTACAAAATCAACGCAGAGATATTCGCGCCAGCGGAAGTATCGATTGAGAACACGGAGACAAAGGAAATAAGAAGTGCGGGCAGCATAAATCATGACATCATAAAATCGGTGACGGGGAAATGAAGAAGGTATATCTCGTTGGAGGCGGTCCGGGTGACCCTGAGCTGATTACCGTAAAGGGTCTGAATCTCATTAAAGAGGCAGATGTGATAATATACGACAGGCTGGCATCTGAAGACCTGTTAAAACATGCAAAAAAGGATGCGAAGCTGATATACGTGGGAAAACGGACCGGGGAACACAAATTCACACAGCCGGAAATCAACGAAATTCTTGTGAAAGAGGCTGCCGCCGACAAAATCGTTGTCAGGCTTAAAGGAGGGGACCCGTTCGTCTTTGGCCGGGGCAGTGAAGAGATAAGCGTGCTAAAAGACCATGGCATCGCGTTCGAGGTTGTGCCAGGAGTTACATCCGCAATATCGGTGCCGGCACTTGCGAACATACCTGTTACCGACAGAAGATATTCGTCAAGCCTTACAATTGTGACTGGACGGGAAGACCCCTCCAAAGATGGGAAGAAGCTGGATTATGGGAAACTAAATGCCGATACGGTCGTCGTCCTCATGGGCGTTGAGAACCTGCCAAAGATAGCCGACCAGATGCTTGAAACCAGAAAAAGGGACACGCCAGTCGCCATAATAGAAAGCGGGGCCAGCGATAAACAGAGGGTGATTACAGGCACGCTTTCGGATATAGTAGAAAAGGCCAAAAAAGAGAAAATAAACCCCCCTGCTATCATTGTCATTGGCGAAGTGGTGAAATTAAGAGACTGATCATTCGTACCTCAACGCCTCAACCGGGTTGAGTTTTGCGGCTTTCCAAGCAGGATACACTCCAGATGCGGTGCCGATTATTAGTGAAAAAAGAAGAGCCCCGATGATGACCTCGGGGGATACATAGGTCTCGAAAAGTGACCCCATGTAAGACTGTGCTATTTTTTCTATTATCTTTGAAATCAAAATGCCGAATATTATCCCAACGGTTCCTCCTATAAATCCAACAACCGAAGACTCTGCGAGGAATATCCCAAGTACCTGGTGGTTTGTAGCACCCGTCGCTTTCATGACGCCAATCTCTTTTGTCCTCTCCAGTACGCTCATTAGCATCGTATTCATGATTATGACACCGCCCACGAGTAAGGATACAGAGGCGATGCCTCCCAATACGAAGGTGATAATGTTCAGTATCTGGTTTACCTGCTCTGCCTGGTCTTCTGTAGTGAGTATATCAAAGTCCTTGCCTCCTCGAATCTTTTTCAGGCGGTCTTCTATCTTCTGTTTTACTTCTCCTACGATTTCGGTGTTGTCGGTCTGGACAAAGATGTAATTTATGTCGTCGCCTACTTCAAAAAGGGATTGGGCTGCCCTAAGTGACATGTATATCGAGCTATCGTCAGTGGTCGAGCCTATCTCCTCCAGTATCCCTACCACCTTGAATCTCTTCCCATTCACTTTAAGAGACTCGCCAACGCTTACCTCCCTTTCAAACATAGTCTTGGCAATAACATATCCGATGACGATGTTGTCAAGTTCTGTTTCCTTTATGAGGCGGCCTTCCTTTATGATCAAAAAATCAGAGTAGAGCTCAAGGGCTTCATTGTTTGACCCAATCACGTACGTCGTCCCCTCCTCTGTATCTTTTTTCACCTGTGCGCTGGTAAAATACATCGGAGCCATCTTTTTGACTCCAGGGATTGTGCGTATCTCCCTCTCCTCGGCGGCTCCGAAAGGCACGTATTCTTTGGGAGCCCCTGTATGCCCGCCCATCATTCCTGCGGGCATGATGTATATCTTGTCCGAGCCCACTTTATCAAGCTGCTCATCCATTGTTACTTTCAGCCCCTCTCCAATTGATACCATTGCCACGATTACGGCTATGCCTATGACGACGCCGGAAAGCGTCAGGATGCTTCTGGCCTTCTGCTGGATGAGTGTCTTAAGCGGCATTTCAATATATTCGATCATCCTCTAAGCGCCTCCACCGGGTCGAGTTTAACTGCCCTGTAAGCAGGATATACGCCTGATACAACCCCCACAACCAATGAAAAGCCCAGGGCCTGTATTATCATGTCGTTGGTAACTGCCGTAACCAGAAGGTTGGGCCCAAGGTATGTCTCTGCGGCAACGTTTATCGCTTTTGAAATCAAGTAACCAAAAAAGACACCTATGGACCCTCCAATCAAGCCGAATATCCCTGACTCCACTAAAAATATCTTCATTATCTGGTTGTTTGTTGCGCCCGTGGCCTTCATGATGCCTATCTCTGGTGTCCTCTCCATTACGTTCATTATCATTGTGTTTGCAATTCCAATTCCTCCCACCAGAAGAGAGATGCCTGCTATGCCCCCGAAGACGATTTGAACCACCTGTGTCATTTCTTTGATCATCTCCAGAAGCTGTTGGGATGTGGATACCATGAATTCAGCGTCTTCGTGGCGGTTTTTTAGCCTCTCCTCAATCCTCAAAGCGACGATGTCTACATCGGCCCCACTTTTCGCCCTGACGATTATGCCTGAAACACTGTCCTCCCGGTCAAGTAACTCTCTTAGCTTGTCAATGTCCATCATGATTACGTTGTCCTGGTCTGGATCTCCTACCTCCTTGAATATCCCCACCACCCGGAATTCCTCTCCCTGGATAGTGAGTTTATTTCCTGACTGAATCGATGTTTTGTAGAAATCGTCATGAATTTGGAAGCCGACGACTACAACGTTTCTATCGCCTGCCTGGAGCCATCTTCCAGCGTACATGTTGTAACCCCCAACATCTGAAAAAGTTCGTTCGGCCTTATCAGGGTCGAGTCCCCAGACAGTTGCCACCTTTTCCTCGCCCTTGAATTCCGTTCCCGTGGAAACGCTGTACATGGGGGATACGAATTCAACGCCAAATACATCTTCTATGGCATTCACATCACTGTCGGTCAGACCCTGCCCTGTGGTCCCCAGCTGCTGCGTTGCCGTAACGATTATCTTGTTTGTGCCAAATGCCTCGAACTGCTCCTCAACAGCTATTGACATCCCAGCACCAATTGAAACCATGGCAACGACTGCTGTGATGCCGATTATCACTCCAAGGAGCGTCAGAACTGCTCGCATTTTCTGATATGCAAGATTCTTGAGAGTCAGTTCGATATACTGCAGCATCTTTTCAACTCACTATCTTTCCATCCCGAATGACGATGGTCCTCCCTGCCCTCTTTGCATATTCGTCTTCATGGGTTACCATGACGATGGTCCTGCCCTCCTTGTTCAACTTCTCCAAAATTTCCATAATGTCCTCGCTGGATTTTGAATCGAGATTGCCAGTGGGCTCATCTGCCATTATAATATCTGGATTGTTGGCAAGGGCTCTTGCTATGCATACGCGCTGCATCTCCCCCCCAGAGAGCTCTGTGGGCCGGTGTTTCATCCTATCACCGAGCCCTACAAGTTTCAAAAGCTCAGCAGCCCTCCTTACTCTTTTAATTTTTGGAATCCCTGCATACCACATCGGGAGCTCTACATTCTCGATGGCCGTCAGTCTTGGTATGAGGTTGAACTGCTGGAATATGAAGCCAATGTTTTCTCTACGCAATTTGGCGAGTTCATTATCGGACATCTTGGAGATGTCATGCTCCTCTATGAAGACCCTGCCTTTTGTCGGGCGGTCAAGGGCCCCGACCTGGTTCATAAGCGTGCTTTTCCCGCTTCCAGAGGGCCCCATGATGGCCACGTACTCTCCTTTTTCAATGGAGAGGTTCACTCCCTTTAGGGCGTGAACCTTGACCTTTCCCATAATGTAGGTCTTATCGACGTCTTCTAGTCTTATGACGTCCATCTTTCGCTCACTCTACTATTTGTGCGGCCTTCCTCCGCCTCCAGATAACCACCGCGATTGCAGCAACTATTAAGACTGCTACAAGTTTGCCAGTGAGTGATCCACCTGGCTGCTCGTCCACATAGACATTGAATGTCTTTGTCTCTTGAAATTCGTCTCCCTTCTCATCAGTGAATATTATTTTCATCTCAAACTGGTGGTCTCCCGTTGTCACTGCAGGCGTGGCAGTAAGGTCAAAGATGCCCGAGGAAACGTCGTCCTGTTCAATTTTCCCAATGAACGAGGAGAATTCTCCGACAAAGCCCTCACTGTTAGATATGGTTGCCATTACGGACTTCGCATCCTGGGTGCCGATGTTTTCAAGCTGGATGGATAGGGTGAAATCGGTGCTCGGATATATCTTGGCTGGGGAGGTTGAAATTCCTGCAATCTCGAGGTCAATGTCGCCCCTTTTGCTCATATATATCTTAAACGGCTTTTCGACCGTTCCTGTAGCCCCTTCTTCATCCGTGTAGTTCATCGAAAGTACAAGCTCGTATGCGCCACTTTTGGCAGTCTTTTCAGCTTTCAGTGTATAACTGGCCTTTGCTGTGGCGTCCCTTTTTATTGTTCCGAGATATGCAAGGTCCTCGCCTGTTATTCCCTCTGGCAGTGTCAAAGCCGCCTCGACTGACTTTGCCTTTGCAGTGCCGATATTTTCAATGTCCATGTCGAGCGTGAATTCAGTATCAGGGTATACCCTCTCCGGGGTGGTGTTTATGCCAGAGATTATAAGATGCGGCTTCCCGACGACTGCGATTCCAAGATAGACGGTCTGGGTCTGCTGGACACTCCTTCCGTCTTCCCACATCAGGTTGAGAGGGATATTGTATGCGCCTGTCGTGGCATTGTCATCCACTTTTATCTGGTACTGAACAGTGGTGCTCTCCGACTGGAGTACCACTCCAAAATACTCCGGGCTTTCTCCTGCCTCTCCTACTCTGCCCAGATATTTCTTTGAGGTGTCAAGAGCGTTGATCGGCGATGTGTCACTCGGATCCAGCGTTGCCCGCAGATATACCCCAAAATCCGAACCCAGATTTTTGAGCGTTATGTTTAGCTGTGTGGTCTCCCCAGGGGCGACCTTGTTAGGGGCGATATCCACGACATAGAAATCGGCCGCCCCGGCCGCTGAAACCGGGGGAATCAACGATAATATCAAAACCAGCAAAATCTTCTTCATTTTATGCCTCCTTTTCTATTTTTTTTAATGTTTTATTTAACCATGAGATTTCGGTGTTGATGTGCATAATCCCTCTCTCCACTGCTCCAAATCTGAATTTTGGCATTTCTTCCCTTAAAGGGCTTTCACGTTCTTTTAGGTCCGCGAGCAGCGCTTCGTTTCCTCTCTTCTTTTCCAGGAGGAATTCCTTTGACACATTTTTGTCGAGATGGTCCAGAAAGAAGAGGTGCAGGGTGAACTCGTCCCTTACAGTGTGCTCCCGCTCCATTCGTCTCTTTAAGATATTTTTGAACTCCTCCATGCCCTCTTTGGTTATCGTGTACACTATCCTGTCAACCGTGACGGAGGGCTCCTTTCTGCTGATGAGCAGCCCCTCCTCATGCAATTTGTTCAAGGTCGGGTAAATCGAGCCGTAGTTTATCATCCAGAACACGCCTCCACATGCCTCAAAGTACTGCTTTAGCTCATAGCCGTGCATGGGCTTCTCCATGAGGGCCCCGAGTATCGCAAGTCTTGAGAGAGACATATATGGCTTCGATACATATCGGATGGATATATAAACCTTCCGTCATATCAATACAAAATTTAAAATACATGTGTGAGAAACTCGTAAACGATGTACGGATTGAGATGTATCAAGTGCGGCGAGGAATATCCTCCAGAGAAGATGACCTTCGCCTGTGGGAAGTGCGGCGGCCTGCTGGAAGTCTCTATCGACCTTGATGCAATCAAAGTCGACAGGAAGACGTTCGAAAGTCGGGAATTTGGAGTCTGGCGATACAGGGAATTCATGCCTGTCGGCAAAGAAGCAAATATTGTCACCTTAAAAGAAGGAGGGACTCCCCTTTACCGGGTCGAAAACCTGCAAAAAGAGCTTGGCTTAAAAGAGCTTTACATAAAAAACGAGGGGGCGAATCCCACCGGGTCTTTTAAGGATAGAGGCATGACAATAGGCGTGACCAAGGCCCTGGAATTTAAGGCTACAGGTGTGTGCTGCGCTTCTACCGGGAATACTTCGGCGTCGCTAGCCGCATACGCGGCTAAAGCGAGGCTCGACTGTCTGGTGCTCTTACCTGCAGGCAAGATTGCAGTAGGAAAGCTGGCGCAGGCAATACTTCACGGCGCAAAGGTAATCACGATCAATGGCAACTTCGACGTTGCCTTAAAGCTTGTAAGGGTTGCGAGCGAGCGGTTCAATATTTACCTCCTAAATTCCATCAACCCGTGGCGACTCGAGGGCCAGAAAACCGGGGCATTCGAAATCATAGAGCAGCTCGACTGGCAGGTACCTGACAGGGTAATCGTGCCGGTCGGCAATTGCGGGAATATCTCTGCTATCTGGAAAGGATTTAACGAATTTCACAATTACGGGCTTATCAGCAGCCTTCCAAGGATGGCCGGCATTCAGGCGGAGGGTGCATCCCCTGTTGTACGCGCCTTCGAAGAGGGACTTGATGAAGCAGTGCCAGTGGAAAACCCGGATACCATAGCAACTGCCATAAGGATAGGCGCGCCTGTGAACGCGCCAAAAGCGCTGAGTGCAGCGAAAGAATCTCACGGTATTATAAGCAGTGTGTCAGATGAAGAAATAATGAAAGTACAGAAGCTTTTAGCCTGCACTGAAGGTATAGGTGTTGAGCCGGCGTCTGCCGCATCTGTGGCGGGATTAATAAAGTTAGTGGAGAGCGGAAAAATAGACATCGACGAGAAGATAGTATGTGTGACCACAGGTCACGCGCTAAAGGACCCGGAAGCCGTCTTTGAAGGGTATGAAAAACCTATGGAGATCGAACCAGAAATAGAAGAGCTGGAAAGGGTATTAAATTAGTCTGTTTTTAGATTGTCTATCCACACGGTCATTGCATCGGCCCATTTTTTTACGCTTTCCTTTGTGGTTTCCTTGACTTCCTCGAACGGAGCTGCACGATACATGTAATAATATCCACCGTTTTTGATGTTTTTCTGATCCCTATATATCAGACCTGCGATTGCAAGATTTTGCAATGCCCGCTGGATGGTGCTGCGATCCTTGTCGAAATCGTTGACCAAGTCATTTACGGTTATCGCGCCTCTGTTTACCACCTTGAAATAAGTCTCGGTCTCGAACTTCCTAAGGCCAAACATGCAACTCATTATATCCTCTATTGACATGTCCCTAAAAGGAGCCTTCAAATTCGGAAGATTTTTTAGCATGATTTTATACTCCTGTGCACAGTATTTGCATAACTGTGTACAACCGCTATAAAAATTTTTTGTTAAACGAAAAATATATCTTGTATGAAGCATATGATTTAGTAGGGGTGATTTTATGAGCAGACCGGATAAGAGGGGAAAGGAAAAGAAAGGGGAAGATAAGAGAGAGCTTTTTGAGAGGAAACTTCTAGACGAATTTATTAGAGCGGAGCCTATCTAATCCAACTATCCCTCTTTCTCATATTTTCCTTTTAAAACATTCACAATCTCCTCTGCCGTCTTCTTGCCGATGCCGTGG
This sequence comes from Hydrothermarchaeaceae archaeon (SeqCode), assembly GCA_036482035.1. GTDB lineage: Archaea > Hydrothermarchaeota > Hydrothermarchaeia > Hydrothermarchaeales > Hydrothermarchaeaceae > JAHJSX01. The sequence goes on from JAZGIK010000063.1 coordinate 8,911, forward strand.
ACCTTCTCAAGCTCTTTCTGTGTTGCATTGAAGATTTTCTGCACTGTTTCGAACTCCTCGAGAAGTCGCCTTGCAAGCACAATGTTCACGTTTGGAAGTCCTGCGACTATGGACTCCTGCTGCTCTTTTAAGGTCGATATTCGCTTATCTTCTCTGATTTTAATCTCTCTTCTTCCCTCCAAAAGCTCTCTTTTTAGCATCGCGGCAATGATGGCAGCGGTGTCCCTTTCATCACGCGTAAATAGAATCGGAATTCCGAAGTCTAGAACGATGGCTGCAAGCGCGCCTCTTATGGCATTGGGGTGGACGTCTCTCTTTGAATAAAGTCCCTCTCCCTCGATTATGAGGCATGGTCTAGGATAACTCTTGAGTCTCTGCATCTGATCCATGAGTCTGCCGCCGACCATGCTGTCAACGAAATCTTCGGCCGTCTTCCGTTCTATGCATGCCCTGTCGCTTATGACATAGTCTCCTATATCGAGCATTTTTGGCTTAGAGACGATGCCAAACTCCAAAAGCTCTCTTGGGACGATTGAGGAAAGCTCTCTCGAATCCGCAACAATGGAATGCTCAAAAAATTCCTTCAGTTCCTTCTGGACTGCCTCTACTTTCGGTTTATAGTGTTTATCCTTTAGCGTTTCAAGGACTCCCCGCATCTTTTTCTCCTTTTTAAAACCGCTCCAGTAGAACCATTCGTCCCGGGTCTTTTTGGTCATCAGGACTATGACTCTTCCTACACTGCTTCTGCCTGTCCTCCCTCTCCTCTGGATGGTCCTGATTTCGCTTGGTATCGGCTCATAAAAGATTACCAGGTCTACTTTCGGTATATCCAGCCCCTCCTCCGCAACAGACGTAGCGACCAGCACATTGTATATTCCATCTCTGAACTTCTGCAGGATTTCCAGCTGCTTTTTTTGGGTAAGCCCTTTGTCTTTGTCTTTTGATGCCTGCCCGACAAATCTCACCGGGGCCACGTTTTTCATCTCGGAAAGCCTGTCAACGATCTTCTGGGCCGAATCCCTGTACTGGCAAAAAATTATGGTCCTCCTGTCCTTTGGGGCCTTTTCCATTATGTCGAGGAGGGCTTCCAGCTTTGGATGCTGGACGTCTGGAGAAAGACGCTTCGTCAGCCTGACAGCCAGCGTGAAATTGTTATCCCTGAGAAGACCTCTGGCAGCCTTTGAGGACTGCTTCTGAAGCCTGTCAAAGTACTTCTGCAGGGTATCAAGCCCCTGCGTCTCCAGAAGCTCTATTGCATGTACGATGGTGATGCACGCCGCAGTATTCGACACGCCGCTGTAAAGCTCCGGAACGCCTCCTTTTTCGATATCTCTGACTGCAGCCTCCCCC
>JAZGIK010000064.1:0-5107 GCA_036482035.1 Hydrothermarchaeaceae archaeon (SeqCode)
TCACTGTCATCGACGCACCGGGACACAGGGATTTCGTCAAAAACATGATTACCGGAGCAAGCCAGGCCGATGCAGCGGTGCTCGTGGTCGATGCCGACCAGAAGGACGATGCAGGCGGGCTCATGCCCCAGACGAAAGAGCACGTCTTTTTGTCGAGGACACTTGGTATAGGACAGATAATTGCAGCCGTAAACAAGATGGACTCTGTGAATTACGACCAGAAGAAGTATGAAGAGAGCACTGCCCAGCTCGAAAAACTATTCCAGATCGTCGGGTACAAGCCAGATGATATAATATACCTTCCAATGTCCGGCCTGAAAGGAGACAACATCCTCGACAGAGGCGACAACCTCGGATGGTGGGATGAACCTACACTAGCCCAGGCTATCGACCTGCTGAAGGTACCCGAAAAGCCCATTAATCTGCCGCTTCGACTGCCGGTCCAGGACGTGTACTCTATTACCGGTATTGGAACCGTGCCGGTAGGAAGGGTCGAGACCGGAGTAATGAAAATCGGTGACGACGTCATATTTGAGCCTGCCGGAGTGAGTGGAGAGGTAAAGACAATAGAAATGCATCACGAAACTATAGATAAAGCCGAGCCAGGAGACAACGTTGGTTTCAACGTGAGAGGCGTTGGCAAAACCGACATCAGAAGAGGCGACGTGCTTGGACATACAAAAAATCCGCCCACCGTGGCAAAGGATTTCACGGCCCAGGTAGTAATTCTCCAGCATCCGAGTGCAATAACCGTTGGTTATACACCGGTATTCCACAGCCATACGTCTCAGATTGCCTGCAGAGTTGTAGAGCTCATCAGCAAACTGGATCCAAAAACTGGCAATGTTTTGGAGGAGCAGCCCAAGTTCTTAAAGACCGGAGACGCCGGCGTCATAAGAATCGAACCAACAAGGCCCATGGTAATAGAGAAGGTAAAAGAAATACCGCCAATGGGAAGGTTCGCAATAAGGGACATGGGCACGACAGTGGCTGCTGGCATGGTAGTGAATATAACGCCGGTTAAGTAGGAAAGAAATGCAGAAGGCAAGGATTAAACTCAGTGCCATAGACCACCGTAAACTGGAAGACGTCTGTGCACAGGTGAAGGAGATTGCAAGTAAGACCGGGGTTGACCTATCAGGCCCCATACCACTCCCCACGAAGAGACTTAAGGTACCTGTAAGGAAGTCCCCTTCGGGCGATGGTACTGAAACATGGGACAGGTGGGAGATGCGGGTGCACAAGCGGCTCATAGACGTTCCGGCGGACGAGCGAACGATGAGACAGATAATGCGGGTAAGGGTGCCAGACGGCGTTAACATAGAAATTGAACTTCGGACCTGATTTTTTTTATTCCATACCAAAACTTTTTATCTCTTTTTGCAATACTTACGTGAAGCCATACTCGCTTCAGCGAGTAGGGCTTTTGAAGCGAGCGAAAAAGCCGGGGTAGTCTAGTCCGGTAAGGCGCAGGCCTGGAGTTTTCAAACGTTTGGAACCAGCGAGCCTGTGTACCTTATGGTACGCGGGAGTTCAAATCTCCCCCCCGGCGCCTTTTTCTTTTAAAAAAGAAAACCACGCGGGAAAAAGAAAATAGATTCAACGATTTTGATGAAACTTTTTCGAAAAGTTTCCGGTGGGTGCAAATCTCCCCCCCGGCGCTTAATTTATATAAATATCAATGATAATATGTTGTACGTCCAATAAGCGGGGGTGCCCGAGTCTGGTCAAAGGGGACAGGCTTAGGACCTGTTAGCTAAGTGCTTGCGAGGGTTCAAGTCCCTTCCCCCGCACCTTTTTCTTTCTGAAAAGAAAAAGCTGCACCAAAAAGAAACCTGCTTTCGCTACGCGAAATCTCCTTTTTCCCCAGGGTTTTTGGAGCGAAGCGAGAAAAAGGCTGCGATGGGTTCAAATCCCTTCCCCCGCACTTATTTTGCTTATTTTTAGAAAAAGGGTTCAAATGGCCTATTTTATCACTGTGAGGGTTCCGAATTTCCCTGCGGTGAGCTGTGGGTTCCCCTGGAACTCCGAGACATAACCATTTTCTATCTTTACATTGTCCCCGGTAGATACCTCGTCTATGGTCTCATTCCATAGGGAGAGGTCTATTTCACCAGAATCGTCCTTCACCCTTGCGGTCGCAACTCTCCCGTCTCTTCCGAACTTCGTGAATGTCCTTGCTTCAGAGATACTTATAACCTCAACCTCGATGTCCACTTTTCCCTGTCCTGGTTTCAAGTCTACTATATTCAAAAAAATCACTTCCTCTTTTATTCTAGGCTATCTCATTAACGTTCGCGCTATTTAAATATTTTTTAGAACAATATTACAACGTAGGTAATGTAAATGACCCTTGAGGAATACAGGAAAGTCAGAGACTTCGAAAAGACTTCCGAGCCTCCAGGCGAGGTAGAGGAGGGAAAGGAAATCGTTTTTGTTGTCCAGAGGCACGATGCAAGCCACCTGCACTTTGATTTTAGAATGAGCCTCGATGGAGTGCTCAAAAGCTGGGCCATTCCAAAAGAGCCCCCAGAAGAAAAAGGCACAAAACGGCTTGCAATAAGAACAGATGACCACCCGCTTTCGTATGCAAAATTCGAAGGTACTATCCCTGAAGGCCAGTACGGCGCGGGCGCGGTCGAAATCTGGGACAACGGCACGTTTGAACTTGAAGACAGAAAAGACACAAAAATCGTATTCAAGCTCTATGGCAAAAAGTTGAGCGGGAAATACGTGCTGCTGAAATTCCCGAAAGCGGGAGAAGATGGTTGGCTCTTTTTCAAGACCTAGAAAAGTGTCCTGCTTGCCGTAGGAGTAGTAAAATTATTTGAGGTTTGGAGATAAATATAATGTGATGGAGGAGATTGAGTCAGAACTGAACCGCATCGAAGAGGCGGTTTTAAAGGGCGACTACTCTCTGAAGGAAATGGGTTTTTGGAGAATAGTTGCAAAAGTGAAAAAGGAACCGGAACTGACTCATAAGTTTGCAGATCAAATCGGGCGAATAGACCAAGCGGTTTTCAGGGCAAAGGCTCCAATTACAGTGCCTATAAAAGTGGGACATTTTATCGAGATGACGATGACATTTGTCGTAATTATTGTTTTATACTTCCTACTCTCCTCGGGCATCTATACGGGCGTTGCCCTTATAGCCGGTACGTTTGTACTGATGGGCACTCTCCATCCGCTTGCACACTGGATAGTCGGAAGAATTTTCGGCATAGAATTCACCTTCTATTTCCCTGATGGACCGGCTTTAATAGAACCTACTATAAAGACAGACTACGCCAGCTATCTGAGAGCTGCTCCCATAAAAAGGGCCATCATGCACGCTGCGGGCCCCATAATCAGCACCTTTGTGATAATCCCATCGCTTGTTATTGCCGTTATTATAGAAGTACCGTCCTGGAGCTTCTGGCTCCTACTTGGATTTTTGATATTCAATGCTGTCTTCGAGGTTCTGCCGCCGTTGTGGGTCAAGCTCGGCGTGAAGGGCCTTGTCAAATCTGACTCCTATAGAGCATGGAGAGAGTGGAAGATCCACAGACTATATGTCTCTCGAATGACATAGATTGTAGAGCACACACCTGTCGTGTTTGGGCCTTCTTGCATCGCATACGGTCCGCCCGTGAAAAATCAGCATATCCGATATGTGGAACCACTCGCTCTTCGGTACTATCTCCATTAAATCCCTCTCGATTTTGTTCGGGTCGCTGTTATCTGTGAGCCCGAGCCTCTGCGAGAGCCTCTTTACGTGTGTATCCACCGGAATCCCCTCGACTATACCATAGCCGCCTGACAAAACGATATTCGCGGTCTTCCTCGCAACGCCAGAAAGCTTTATGAGGCCCTCCATTGTCCGCGGGACATCCGAGTTAAAATCGTTTACCAGAATCTTGCACGTATTCTGTATGTTTTTTGCCTTGTTCCTGTAGAAGCCGCTTGATTTTATGTCGTTTTCTATTTCCTCTATATGCGCATCTGCAAAATCTTCCGGTCCCTTGTACTTTTTAAAAAGCGTCTTCGTGATTTTGTTGATCTGGACGTCTGTGCTCTGTGCCGAGAGTATGGTTGCGATCAAGAGCTGGAATGGATTTTTGTGCTCAAGAGCGACGCGGGCGTCTGGATACTCTCGACTCAAAAGCTTGATTATTTCGCCAACTCTCTCTTTGTTCAATCCCTCATCCGCCCCTCGGACAGCGAGAGGTGGTCGCTCTCAACTGCAATGATAGCCGAGAATATCTCCACTACCCTGGGCTCGGTTGCCTGGGAGAGGAACTCCGCATATTTGTGGATAGCCCTGTCCTCCCTCGCATGTGACTCCTTGAGGTTGTCCATGTCATCTGCCGAACACTCGTCTGTGTCCATATTTATTGGAGGTTTTTTTATCTTTAAGGCCTTGCAGAGGACTGATGCGTGCTCGGATTCTACTTTCGAAAGCGCCTTGAACAGGCTTTTCATCCCATCGGTGTTGGCTTTTCTCGAAGCGCATGCATAAAATTCAGCATTGCTGATTTCAAGCTGAAGCGCTGCTTCCAGATTCTTCTTTGATATGTCGGTAAGATTTTCAATTACGGGCTCTTTATAATCCGCTTGCTCCACGATATATCGCTCATGTGCCCCGCAGAACGGGCAGTTTTTTGGCCTTTCCTCGCCAAGATATGGGTCCCCACATATTACGCATCTCCACAACTTCATATTACCACCCCGCAATGTTATCGAGAAACAACCTTAACATGTCGGGCGATATCAGTATAAGATAAGATGCCCAGTAGTTCATCTTCTTTGACTACAGGTAGAAGCCTGAGATCATTGCTCAACATTGTGTCCAAAGCCTCGATAGTATGTGCTTCTGGACTAACGGTCTTTGGATGGGCGGTCATAATATCGTTTATATGTGTCGCAAACATCTTACTCCAGCCGCCTCTGCTTAGGGTCCCTTCCACAGAGAAAGTCTTAAGAAGGTCTATTTTGCTCACAATTCCTACGAGTTTCCCTTCATGTAGCACCGGAAAGCCGTGCTTGTGATGTTTATTGAACATTTCAACTAGCTCCAGTATGGGGGCCTCTTTGTCTATTGTGATTATTTCCTTTGTCATTATTTCTT
>JAZGIK010000065.1:0-4939 GCA_036482035.1 Hydrothermarchaeaceae archaeon (SeqCode)
AATATATACTGGTATATAATCGCTGAATAGTACCTCCAAGTCACTTGCACGTCTGACTGTGCTCATGTAGAAAGGTGTATGCAGTCGCCGCTTATTATTCTCTCGACCGAACCGTCCTCCAGTTGGAGAATAAGTGCGCCGGTTTCGTCTATCTCTTTCGCTATGCCTGTCAGTTCCCGTTCTTTTGTAACTACCTTAACCCGTTTATTTACGGTGCTGGAGTTAATTACTGCGCTGCCTGAGTTAAACAGGTCGTACATGACCTCGAATTCTGAGAAAAGGTGATTTATCAGCGCCGTTTTCGACACCTCTTCCCCAAGTTCGGTCTTGAGCGTGGTAGCCGTCTCTCTGACTTCAGCCGGCAGGTCATTCAAGTCGATATTGGCGTTTATCCCGATGCCAACGACGACGAAGTTTCCGCCTGCATCAAGCTCTGTCAATATCCCGGCGGCCTTCTTGTCACCTATGAGAACGTCGTTGGGCCACCTGACGTGAGAGTCAAGGCCATAAAGCCCGTTCAGAGTATTTGCCACAGCAGAGCCTGCAATGAGCGGCAGGAGTGAAACCCGCTCTGAGCTTGTGTCCGGCCTTAAAATGACAGAAAGCCAGATGCCGGCAGGTGGAGACGACCAGCTCCTGCCATAACGCCCTCGCCCTTTTTTCTGCACGTCGGCTATTACAACAGTCCCCTCTGCAGCGCCGTCTTTTGCGAGTTTCTTTGCCACGTCGTTTGTAGAATCGACCTCTTTGAAGTGTTCGATTTTTCGGCCGATTATATTACGACCTTTTTTCATAATCTGCAATCCTTTTTAGGAGTTTTTCAAAATCCTCGTCTCTTAATTTGCTTGCTTTGGAATGAGTGCTCGAGATATTTATTTTCATCTTTTTATCTGTGTCGATATACCAGACAATGTTACAGTTTTCGCACGCATATTCTGTAACCCTGCTACCTCCCCGAATAGCTCTTTCAAGTACAGTCTTTTGATTGCATATAAGGCAGTTGTGTAACATGCCTATGACTCTTATCTATCCCTATGCTTAAAACTTACGCTAGTCTGTCTGCCAAAAAAACGCTGATCTCGTACATGATAACCAGCGCCGCCGTGACAAATAGTGGGGTAAGCGGCGTGGGCTCCGGCGAGAGGAGTATACCTCCTACGATTAACAATGCGTAGACGTACTTTCTCTTGCTCTGCAGGTCGCGGACACTTACCAGCTTGGATTTTAGCAGAAGCCACACGACAAGCGGGATCTGAAATATGAGGCCGAAGCTCAAAAGCATGAACGTGATAAACGAGACGAACCTGTTAAGGACGAGGGCCGGAGTCGCAACTTCTCCAGTATAACCGACCAGATGCCCGAGTGCAAGCGGTGTTAAAGCGAAGTATGACAGAGCCGCGCCGATCACAAATAGCAAAATCGAGGACGGCACCACGGCCAAAATGAACCTCTCCTCGGTCCGGAAAAGGCCGGGCCTCATGAACTGGAAGGCCTCGTAAATGATGAGCGGGATGCCTATTACAAGCGCGCACAAAGCCGATAGCCTGACCCTCGCAACAATGTAATCGATGGGGCTCAGGACAATGAGTTTTATGTCTTCTGAAAGCAGGTCATTTTTGAGCGTGAGAATCAGGGTGTCCGAAAAAGGGTAGGCAGCGATTGTGATTATGCCAGTAGCGAGGATGACAATAATGAGCCTGTCGCGAAGCTCTGACAGATGCTCCTCCAGAGCAAGTTCTTTGTCTTTTGGCGAATGGGGGTCTGGCATAGTAGCACCCTTAATTTATCGTCTGATTCCAACTATCCTCGAAACCACGATACTGAGTTCATAGAAAAATATGAAAGGTACTGCAAGTATGCTCTGGCTCACCATGGACGGATCGGGCGTGACAACTGCCGCGACAACGAATATACTGACATAGGCGTACCTGCGCCTTTCTGAGAGAGTCTGTGCCGATACCAACCCGGCACGGGTGAGCCAAACAGTTACAACCGGGAACTCGAAAACGAGGCCCAGTATCACCATCATCGATATTGAAAAAAACACAAAATCGTTGATAGAATAGAGCGGCTCCATCCCGGCATTTACAATGTTTGCAGTCAAAAACTTGATAATGACCGGCAAAAGCAGGTAGTACCCGAAGAGCACGCCCATAATGAAGAACACGATGAGGGTTGTGGCCCACGCCAGAAGTGCCGGCTTGCTCTTTTTTATGCCAAGTTTTTTTACTATCAGATAGGCGACGTATGGTAGTGCTGCAAGCGCGACCAGCACGATAGAGAGCTTTAACTGCACGATGACAAACTCGAGCGGTGTGAGTGCGATTAGGTCGACGCCCAAGGGCAGCATCTGTGACTTCAGGTTTATTACTATGTAATAGGCCAGATACCAGCCGATCGTAAGGCCGACGGCGATTGCCACAAAAAAGTACAAAAGCCTCTTTTTTAACTCCTGTATTAACTCATAGCCGAGAACTCGGTAGTCCATGCTAATACGTTACGTACATTATATAAAAGTTTTAAATCGTTAAAATGCAGGAAATTTCCCAATGAAAATACGAATTAAAGTCGACGAGCTCATAAACATCCTGATAGACAAAAAGCGAACAGCCCTCCTGGAGAAATACAATCTGGAGCCAGATGCGCTCGAGGGGATAGTTGCCTCCATGAAAAAGGGCAAGTGGAAGTTTATAATCTGAGTTTTATTCTTTGGGGATGGGTGTAGATATTCATTCTCTTTCCCCTTGCAAATCCTATTAGAGTGACTCCAGTGCTTTCAGCACATTCGATGCCGGATGATATCGGCGCTGTCCTTGAAGCGATTATAGGGATTCCTGCCCTCGCGACCTTTATGACCATGTCTCCAGGGAGTCTGCCGCTTGCCAGCATATAGGAATTTTTAAAATCTGCGCCCTTCTTCGCCCCGATGCCTATTATCTTGTCTACTGCGATGTGTCTGCTTATGTCCTCCGCAGAGAAGAATTTGTCTCCGCTTACAAGCGCAATGGAGTGAAAACCCCCTGTCCTTCTCCAGTTTTTCGATTCTTTGGACAGCCTTTGCATGTTCTTTATTATGTCGCTATCGTTTACTCGGAGATTCGAGTCGACGCGTACATCTCCTGCCTCTATGCTCAGCCGCCATCCGCTGATGCAGTCGGACGTGAGTTCTTTGATGTAAGCCGTGTCGAATTTTCCTTTCATGTTTATCGCGCTTCCGTGCAATTCTATGGTGAGAATCGAGGCAGGGTCCTTTACAAGTCCCTCACCTATGCAGTACCCTATTGCAAACTCCTCCTCATAGCCCGGAGAAAGCTTTACGTTTGCAATCGGCCTGCCGTTGGCAAAGAGCCTCAGTCCCTTCTCCACCGGCACGTCTTCTATGATTTTTCGTCCATCGTTTCGCAGAGCTTTGAATTTCTTTATCATTACATGTCCCCGTAAAGGTCTTCGATCTCCTTTTTTTCGGTTTTGATTCGCTCGTCTTTATCTTTGGCCGATTGCCTCCATTCTTCGATTATGTCCGGGTCTCCGCCTGACAGCTTTCCTGCAAACCTGTCTATTTTTACAAGTGCTGGAATCCTGGTCATAGGCCCGATTACAACAGCTTCTCCGATGTTTAGCGAGGTGAGCTGGGATAGCAAATCGTCGCTCAACCGCTCGCTCGCCTGCTGGACGTGGCGCTGATCCGACGGTTCGACAAGCTTCATAATGACAGTGTTATTGGCCTGAGAAAGCGAGTTTGTATCAAGGCTCTTTGGCCTCTGGCTCACGAGACACAGCCCTACGCCGAACTTGCGGCCCTCCCTTGCAATCCTGTCTATCCAGTATTTTGAGAGCGTGTGGCGGTGTATGGGCGCAAGTATGTGCGCCTCTTCGAGTATGCAGAAGGCAGGAGGGATGCTGCCGTCTTTGCGGCTGTGGAGTATCTTTCTGAGCACATGACTCACTATCACATCGGCATAATCCTCATCAACCTGTCCCAGGTCTATCACGTTGGCCTTCCCCTGCACGAACTGGTCAAGGATATCCGGAGCATGGGCATCTACGAGGCCTCGATATTTTAACTCAAAATCCTCGACTTTATTTATGACTCCTATGAGGGCGTTCTTCTCGCTTGATGTTGCGCCTTCTTCCAGTTCTGTTGCGCGGATGTCTTCTAGAGCCGATATCACATTTTTTACGAACTCCCTGCCTCTGCCTTCACTTGCATCGTTCCTGGCATTCAGGTATGCCTTCCTCAGGTAGCGCTCCTGCACATACGCATCCTTGCCGACATCCACGAGTATCTTGAATTCGTTTGCAGATAGGTAAACCGGATTTAATTTCGGTACGATGTTATTGACTCCGCTCTCAAATTCTGCGTTTGTGTATTCAGAGTGCATGTCAAAGATGACGGGCATTCCTTTTAGATGAAGTATCCCGTCGACGATCACGGTCACGGTATTCGATTTTCCTGCACCGGTTATTGCAAGAATTGCAAGGTGTCTTGTAATCATGCTGTTTCCGTCGACCAGGACATCGACATCTGGATGGGACAAAAGGCTCCCGATTTTGATTGTGCCGCTGCCAAAAATTTTCTTGAGTGTCGCAGAATCGGCCTTTTCGATTTTTGTTCCTGGAGGAGGCGGCACCCTGGGTATCTGCAAGGAATCCACGTCTCCGAGCAGGCGCACCTTTCCCCTTACATACTGCTCATCCGCTCCCTCAAATCCCAAAATCCTCTCGACGACTGCAGGATCAAGGATGTCGCCGGAGATTGAAGGGCTGCCTCTTACAAGGGCTTCGACCATTCCAAGGAGTTTCATGCCGTCATATTCCAGCACAACATAATCTCCAGACCCCGGCATATTCTTCGAGATAAACGCCACTTCCGTCGGCGACGATTCCCCTATGCAAATTCCTATTACCATGCGAGCGCCTCTCTATCTAGAACGTCAAA
>JAZGIK010000066.1:0-2206 GCA_036482035.1 Hydrothermarchaeaceae archaeon (SeqCode)
TTAAGACAGCCCTGGGTAATGACCTGGTATAAGGACGGACACTAAATACGAGGTACATCCTCTCTGAAACTTCCAGCCATGATTTGGCTGTCTTGGGAGAAATTTGCAAGTCGGTGGCAATGTTCGATAAAGTGATTAAGCTTCCCACCCTTTGGCGAAGTATATCAAGGAAGAGCCAGAGCAATTGGATATTGCGGATCGACTCCAGGTCACGCACATCTTCTCTGAGTACGCGACCAAAGCGTTCTCTTCGCCATCGCCTTGCCGTGCGTTCATCTCCGTCTAAAAAGGGTTCTGGAAAACCACCCACGGTCATAAGTCGCTTAAAGGCTTCCTTTGGAGCAATAACTTTTGGGATTTCATCGAGTGTGAAAGGGTGCAAACGCCAGTAGTGATACCGGCCCATTAATGAATCACCACCCCGGCGATAGACGTCGAGACGAGCTGAACCTGTAATAAGAAAAGAATGCATTTCATGAGAAACATCGTAAATACCCTTGATCCATCCCTTCCAACGCGGGAATTTATGCAATTCATCAAATACCAGGAGTGTGTTATCTCTGCTCCACCTCTTTTTGATGATATCTTGACGGTCCTCATCAAAATCCCAGTTAAGATAACGACCAGCGGGAAAAGTCTCTGAAAGAATGGCTTTGGCAATGGTAGTCTTGCCCACTTGGCGAGGGCCGCCCACAAAAACCATTTTTTTCTGTAAATCTTCAAGAATGTAAGGTGTGATATAGCGCATATGGCTATTTTAACCTATACTCCAAAATAGTCAAGGCTAATTTGGAATTTAATAAAAATTAGCCATTGGTGATATATCATATCCCGAAAGTCTAAAGCACGTAGATAAAATAAGATAATCCCTCTTTACAATCCCTATATATATTGATAACCTTACCTTAGATCCGTGGTTCCGTCCAACGGACTTTTATCCATCATTTCGCTGAGAGAACCCAAAACCAACAACCTTAAAAAAGCATTTAGCGGGCTGAACCGCTTCGGCTTTTTGTTTGGCGGAACGACGGATAAAACTCTAATCGTTAGGTGCTCTAAAGAAAAGAGGCTATCCAATTTTAAGACATTTTTTTGCCAATTTGGAATACAAAATTTATAAGACAGGATATTAGCCATGTAGTGGAGTAAGTTATGCCGGGTGTTAAAACCAGAAAAAAACTGAATGATGAGCTTTTTATCGACAAGCGAAACATACCTTACAAAATGGATTCCGGTCTCGGGGAACGTGCCCGCATCGGTCTCATCGTCCTCTCGGATGATCAAACCATCGAATACGAACTCCGCAGGATCTTCGACCTCCCTGACGTCGTAATTTATGTAAGCCGCATATATTGCGCACCTACCATCACGCCTGATACCTTGAAAGACATGGAGAACGAAATCGCCAGTGCGGCCCGTCTCATTTTGCCCGACCAGCCTCTCGATGTTGTAGCCTACGGTTGTACCTCAGGCGCCATGCTTATCGGAACGGAGGCAGTGCGTAACTGTATTCACGAGTCTAGGCCGGGTGTACTCTGCACCACACCGGTGCAGGCAACAATCGCCGCATTTGAGGCTCTTGACGCCGGAAGCATCTGCCTCATTACCCCCTATGCCGATGAAATAAACCGCCACATGCGGAGCTACATTCTGGAACACGGTTTCAGGGTTCCCGTCATGGGGTCTTGGAATGAACCGAAAGATCCTCATGTGGGCCGTATCTCACCGGACTCGATCCGTGATGCAGTATTTGACCTGGGCAGATCTAATATGGTTGACGCAGTCTTTCTCTCCTGCACGAACATTCGTGCTCTTGATATTATTAAGGAGATGGAGTCCGAATTGGGCAAGCCTATCATCACCAGCAACCAAGCCATGGGATGGCACTGCCTGCGTCTTGCGGGGGTGGAGGACCGGTTGAGCCGGTTTGGCAGTCTATTCCATCATGAAAAAATCAAACGTTCTTGACACATTACCTCCTTTTCCCTACAATCTTTTAAACATTATTAATATTTAGGAGATGAGATTCTGATGACTAATGACGGAACGAAAATAGAGAAGAGAATACGAAAGCGTGAAATTCCTAAATTTACCCGCAAAGAGTTCGCGTATCGTGTCGAGCGCGCACGAAAGCTCATGACAAAGGAGAAACTCGATGGCATACTGGTGACATCTGAGGCAAACTTAGAATATCTATCCGGCTTCA
>JAZGIK010000067.1:0-4580 GCA_036482035.1 Hydrothermarchaeaceae archaeon (SeqCode)
AAGTCCGTTGTCGAGGAGAACGTATGCGTGAAATGCCCGCACAGCCCCTTGAGAGATTCTTCCAGAAATATCCGAGGGGCATTTGAGGAGGCGATGAGCATATATCTCTCTGACAGCCTCTCCAGGATGTCCGGCACCTCCGGAAATATATGTACCTCGTCCGTATATTCCTTTATCAAATCCTTCGGGTTCCCGTCGATTCCCAGGTCATTATACCAATACTCTGGCAAGTACCACCTCAGGTCACAGTCGCCAATTTCGTCGTACCTCCCCTGCAGGTATTCTTTGGCTTCCTCGAAACTCATGCCTTCTTTTTCCGCATAAAGCCGCGGCACCCCTTCATTCCAGAACTGATCTGCAAATCTACCGTCCACTAGTGTGCCGTCCACATCAAAAGAAAGTACTTTTATCATGAATGTAATTATATTTCTAATTAAATAAAAAATGGAGGGTAAAAATGAAGGTCGTAAGCAAATATCTGTCGGTAGACGCGAAGGCGGACGTTGATATAAAGGATATTACAGGTGCCGTACAGGATGCGGTGACTGGGTCAGAGGTAAAAAATGGAACGGTCACGGTCTTTGTTCCGGGTTCTACGGGCTCTGTATCGACACTGGAATATGAGCCGGGGCTCTTGAAAGACATACCCCGCGCTCTCGAGAGGCTCGCACCAAGTGGAATGGACTACGCCCACCACCAGACATGGCACGACGACAACGGCAAGAGCCATGTGCGGGCAACTATAATCGGGCCAAGTCTCGTTGTCCCTATAATCGATGGGCGAGTAATACACGGAACCTGGCAGCAGATAGTGTTCATGAATCTCGACACATCCGCAAGGCGAAGGGACATAGTGCTGCAAATCATGGGTGAATAATAAATGAAAGTCTGCTTTCTGTCACAGTCTTTTTATCCGTACGTAGGGGGCGTCTCGGATTACCTGAGGGACCTTGGAAGGGAACTTACAAAAGGAGGCATAGAGGTTCACGAGGTTACCTTCAAGACGGAAGGCACGCCGATATACGAAGACTTCGAGGGTATAAAGGTCCACAGGTTTCTAAGGGACCGAACCACAGAGTTGTTGGAGGGATATGGAAGGTTCAAAGAGAACATCCTGAAAGCAACCCACACACAGGAGGTGAGAGAGGATGTTCTTGTAAGGAGGGAGGGCTATGGATTCAAGAGGTATATGCGGGTCAATGAGCGGGCAAGAAAAAAACTATTAAGGCTCCATAAAGAAGAAAAATTCGATATAATCCATATACAGGACTTCCAGTTTCTTCCCATGGGCCGTCTGCTCAAGGGAAAGGTTGACGTGCCCGTTGTCTTCACCTGGCATGTGCCCTTCATACCGGAGATTCCGGACGAGTGGAAGGAATTTTTTGTCCGTTACCTGGCCGACTACCAACGCTGTATCTTATCTACAAATGAATACCTGGAAACGGCAGTAAACGCGGGGCTCCCAAAAAAGAAGTGTCTGAGGATTCATCCCTTCGTGGATTTAAGGAGGTATGAGCCAGAAAACAGGGGATGGGACTTCAAGAAAAAATACGGTCTGGAAGGGAACAGAGTTGTCCTCTGCGTGTCAAGACTTGACCCGAGGAAGGGGCAAAGCACCTTGATAAACGCTATGCCCAGAATAGTGGAGGAGTTTCCAGACACGAAGGCCGTATTTGTAGGAAACGGTTCTATGACCAGGGAGATGATGGGAGCGAGGTCAACCGTCCTGGAAAGGCTTAAAACACTTGCAAACGAAAACGGAGTGGGGGATCGTGTCCTTTTCACGGGATATGTTTCAGAAGAAGACCTAAAGGGGGCTTTTGAAGCCTCTGAGGTGGTCGTCCAGCCGTCAATTATGGAGGCATTCGGCCTTACTGTCACCCAGGCTATGTCTTTTGGAAAGCCGGTTGTAGGCACCGACGTCGGCGGCATAAAAGTACAGATACTGAACGAAAAGACTGGGTTCTTATTTACGCCGGGCGATTACGATTTTCTGTCAGTTCTGATTCTCTTCCTCCTACAAAATCGGAAGTTGGCAGAGAATATGGGGGAAGAAGGAAAAAAGAGAATTAAAAAAATGGCCGACGTGAAGGTAGGATTGAAAGCGCATCTGAAGTTATATGAAAAGCTTACAGCTGGATGAAATCTTCTCCGGGATGCTCCAGGGAGTGAATAATCAAAAGATAATCTCTTAGATGCCTTGTCAGTAAAAACTTCTCCTTGACAAATTCGTGGCCGTTTTTACCCAATCTTTCTGCTTTATCTGGATTTCTAAGGAGGTAGGTAATCCTGTTCGCTGCTCCTTCTGTTGAATGGACCAGGTGCCCGGTGGCGCCGTCTATGATCTGGCTTGGAATTCCGCCAATGGCCCCTCCAATTACTGGAACGCCCTTCCAGAGGGCCTCCGAGATGGTCAACCCAAAACCTTCCTTCAATGACTTCTGGAGAACTACAGATGATGCCGTCTGAAATGCGTTTATTTCAAGGTCGCTAAAAGGAGGCAGGATGATCAAGTGGACATCCTTTTCTCCCTCTGCTTTTTTCTGGACTTCATTGAAAACCTCAATACCTTCAGGGTCATCTATGGCCGTTCCTCCTGCAAGAATAAGCTGGCAGTCTATGCTCTTTTTAACGATTTTGTAGGCCTCTATGACTCCGAGAGGGTCTTTAAACCTGTCAAACCTGCCTATCTGTGTTATAATAGGCTTTTCCCTTGTGATTTCATGTTTTTCAAGAACTTTATCTATCTCCGCATCTGTCAATTTTCGATTTTTTTCGCTTAAGGGGTCTATGGAGGGAGACACCATATACTGAGGTATTTTAAGATCCGGCCTTGCAAAGCTTGGTACCGAGAAGATAGAGGCATCATACTTTTCTACGTATTTTTCGAGAAAATTCCATACCTTTGTCTGGCTTAATCGGGACTTTTTGATATGTCTTCTGACACCCATAAGCTCAAAAGAGGGGCGGTATCTCAAAGAGGTAGAGACATCGATGTGACATCTCCATACCCACTTTGTATCAAGGCTTCTATCAACCATGGCAGCAGGCTGGGGGTCATGGATAATAGTCACATCCGCGTCAAAGGAAATGCCCTCAGAATCAATCATGTTGTATTTAAAGTAGGTTTCAAACATGCCTTTCGTGATATGCTCTGGTGCTCCCTGCAGGGCATTGTGGAATTTCTTTGTTATGGCGAAGAACTCCTCCCCTCCCTTCATCACATCCCACCGCGTGTCTAAACCGAGTTCGTTTAAAAGTGGCACAAGCTTGTTTAAAATCTCTGCAACCCCTCCGCCAACTGCGGTAGAATTGACGTGGAGAATCGACCTTGAGGACAGTCTATCGGAGAGCTCTACGAGTTGCTCAACGATCTCTTCTCCCACCACCTCAGCATAATCCCAGAGTTTCGTCATTTCTCCCCTCTTATAATCTCTGCAATTTCTTTTCTTATTCCTTCCAGCGTATAGCCGTAGGGATTGAGGGCGGTTATTCTGCTAGCTATGGCGGGATGCCCGATTTCATCAATCCACCTGGAAAAGTCGTCTGCATGTTTTTTCTTACTTTCGCTGAATTTCAGCCTCGCCGAAAAAAAATGATAGAAGAGGGTTTCCCTGTCTACCTTCTCAAGGTACTCGACAAACTCCTCAAGATTTTTTGCCCTGTATTTTGTCGGCAGCGCGATCGCCTTGGCTCTTACAAAATGAAAAGCTCTTTCCTCCGGCACTTTTGGGCTGTCGTTAGCCCTGTCCTCCAGCCTTTTCTTCAGGATTTCTATAAATCTCCCCCTGACCGCCTTTATATCTCCGTATTCAGATATCCTGACGTATGTGAATCTTTCTGCCAGTACGTCCTCGTGAAGGTCTTTTTTAAGCCAATGGGCGAAGTCGTTGGAGTAATCCGGGATGATGGAGTAGTGCTGACGGAGGGTGTGATATACATGATAAAAAATGGATTCATCATCAACCGTCTTAACGCATTTTAGAAATTCTTTTAGGTTGTCGGCCCTCTTACCGGTAAGCTCCAAAAGGTAAAATCCTCGCTGAAAAACAAACTCGCTTCCTTTGTAAGATACTTCGCCAGACATACACCATAATCAGGAATTATGTATTTATAGGTTACTGGCAACGCAATGCCTTTGATTTGTACAAAAGATTATTATCTTCTGAGGATAATATTAGTATCATGAAAAGAGCCAGAATGGCCTTCTGGGGTGACTTCTATAAAGGTCAAAGCGGGCAAACTTCAATCGAACTTATCCTGGTTGTAGGAGCGCTTTTTCTTATTGTGATTAGTACGTTGCCGTATATTGGAGATGCAAATAAAATGAACAACGGCATTGCAGCCGCAAGAGATGGTGCAACTTTTGCCCAGACGATGTTAAACCTGGGATATGCCACAGGAAACACATCACTGCCCCAGGGCGAAACGGTCCACGTAGATGACATAGCATATAGCGAGGATACCACCACCTCACCGGGTACAAAAATCGTGAGGATAACGCTCACAATTTCTGGCACCTCTGATACAGACGTAGCTGATGAGATAGTCAGTCAGGTCGGGAATCACATTCACTATGC
>JAZGIK010000068.1:0-5589 GCA_036482035.1 Hydrothermarchaeaceae archaeon (SeqCode)
ATAAGGGGACTTGAGAGCACCATCCATGTATTTTTGGAGACTGACATATCCTCAGAAGGAATACGTGACACCTATGCTAGTTTATACAAGGATGAAGCATTTGTCAGAGTCCTCGACGTAGGAGAAATCCCAAGGATGAGCGCTGTGAGGGGGTCCAATTATTGCGATATAGGCGCATTCGAGGTGGACAAAGAGAGAAACAGGGCAGTAATCGTATCGGTAATCGACAATCTCACAAAAGGCGCATCCGGGCAGGCAGTCCAGAACATGAACATAATGATGGGCTTTGACGAGACCAGGGGTTTAGATAAAGTAGGCATCCATCCGTAAGGCGGTTACAATGGGGCACAAATATCTTAGGGAGCCAACCGAGCCTGTTGAAGTCAGGCCCAGAAAGATTTCTGAATTGACGGACGCTATGCTGAAGACCGGTTTTCAGGGGAGAAAACTTGCGCAGGCGATTGAAACCTGGAATGCAATGCTAAAAGAAAAGGACCTGACAATATTCATGGGGCTCTCGGGCGCCATGGTGCCTGCAGGGATGCGGAAAATCATCGCCTATATGATACGGGAAAGATTCATAGACTGCCTCGTAACTACCGGTGCAAATCTCTTCCACGATATACACGAGGCCCTGGGAGGCAAACACTACATAGGCTCTCATATGGTGGAGGACAGCGATCTGTACAAATGTGGCATCGACAGGATATACGACGTCTTTGCAGAAGAGGAAAGGTTCAGGGATATAGACCGCTTCATCGCCGATTTTGCAAAGGACCTCGATGACGAAAGCTATTCTACAAGGGAGTTCGTCAATCTGCTCGGAGCAGAGATAGCCAAAAAAGGCGAAAAAGACTCCATAATAGTAAGCGCCTACGAGTCAGGGCTGCCGGTCTTCGTTCCGGCAATCGCTGACAGCTCAATCGGGATTGGGCTCATGCTGGCCAGAAGGGCGGGCAAAAGCCTTCCTTTGGACGTGATAAAAGACGTGGACGAGATAACCCTGATGGTCGAAAAGTCGGAGAAGACTGGAGTCGTCTATATCGGAGGAGGAGTACCCAAAAACTTTATCCAGCAGACAGAGATAGCGTCATCGATATCGGGCTCCGATGCCAAAGGTCACGACTATGCGATACAATTCACCACCGACCCGCCTCACTACGGAGGGCTCAGCGGCTGCACATTTGAAGAGGCCGTGTCATGGGGCAAGGTATCCACCGTGGCAAAAATGGTGCAGGTTTACGTAGACGCAACGATTGCGCTCCCTATAGTCTCACACGCGCTTGCAGAAAAATATAAAAAAAGAAAAAAATTTGATTGGAACTCTGTATTTTAACTCCTAAACCCCCAGTCTGCCAGTTTTTTATCCACCTCAATCTCCTTCTTCTGGAGCTGTTTGATTTTCTCCTCTGTTAGTGCAATATAATTTTTTATCCTTTCTTCGATGGTTTCTATGTCTTTCATGTTTATCTTCACTTTGATTCGGGGATCGCTTTCATCCACAAGCTCGGCTGAACCGTCCTTTATTTCAAGGCTTTCCCGAAAATCGTAGTATTTCTGAAGCGACTTGGAGATTATCTTTTCAAGGCTGAATCCGCCGAGCAGTACCATAACGTCAAGGGTTTCAGTTTCCTCGCTGGCGATGAGGCTGGAATATCTCAAGATCCCGCCCCTCGATCCCGCCATGTTTTTGATTGCCCACTGCCGGCTAATCTCTTCAAAGTCTTCTTGCGAAAACGTGCCGTCGTCCACATATTTTTTCGGTGCAACAGCTATTATGTATGCCATGGTGGCAGTGTTTGGGTCGATGGGGGCCATGGGTCTGTCTACGGCAGTGTCGAGGACAGTGTCTATTCCGAAGATTTCCGGGTCGTTCCCGATGCTCATGCAGGGTGTGAAGTGATACGTTCCGATATTGCTCGGCAGCTGGTAGTAGTCGGCAACGTCTATAGTCGACTTTGCACCTTGGGCTCCTGGCGCTATCATCATGTCGACGACTTTGATTATCTCTTCATTTATCCGGTAGTATCTTTCTACCGCCTCGGATTCTCTGATGCCAAGGAGATTTTCTACCTGGGTGTTATCTATGAGGAGCACCATGTCTGCATTCTGCATTCCCTTTTCTCCATAGTTCAGAAGCCTGGTTATTCCGCATATTGTGTTGAAAAATCTCTGAGCGGGTTCAAAGTCGTAGGGTATGATTCCCAACGCCATAAAGCTGTTCTCGCCCACAGAGGCAAGGTCTCTCTCGTATTTTAGCCTGTTTATCAGGTAAGGCAGCGAGCCATTTCCCGTACCCCCGCCAAGGGTTGTTATACAGAATACTACATCTCTGCCGCTCAGTCTGAGGTTTGATATGTACCTTCTGATTGTATCGAAGTCCTCCCTTGCCTCGTTTTCCCCGACTTTCCAGTTATTACCTGCGCCTGAAGGTGATTTTCCAAATATGCATATTTTATCTCTTTTTACGCTGTCAAATACTTCCTGAAAGTTTGGGTCCTTGGTAAGCATGTATTCAAATGTCTTTTCCGGCTTTACATCGGCAGTGGTTGTGTTCAAAAGGAGCACTCTGTCGCCAATAGCAGGATTTTTGTGCAGTGCATAATATAAAAACGAAATTCTGTTTGCACCCTCACCTGAGGCAATAATGCTCCATCTCGTCGAATCTTTTCCTGCGTCCATTATTTTCCCTTTTTGGCCAGCAGCAATGGCTCTTCTTTAAATGCGGTATTAGGGTTCTTCAAATTGTAAAGTAGCAAGAATTTCTCGACGTATTTTACTTTGAGGTCGAGCTCTGTTACCTCACCTTTCTCTTCAAGCTTCCTTGCAATAAGTGGCTCTACCTTTTGGTAGTTCTCTATAATTTTCATGAATGCCGCGTCTCTATCCAGCTGCTCTACCAGTGCTTGCAAGGCAGTGATTGCATCCCTCGCAAACTCATCGATTTTTTTAGAGATATCGACCTTTTCGACGAGCGACGGGATTTCTTCATTTAAAGTCCAGATTCTTTCATCCGGACTGTACTGTTCTATCTCTTCTTCCATCTTCCGGATCTTTGAGTGGGCGTCCTCTATAGCATTCGTGGTGTATTTTTTAAACTGAACCTCGAGGTCCTTTAGTTCCCGAATCCTCCCGGGGTCAGTCATGTTCTCCAGTACATTTCTCATTTCTTCTATGGTGCTCTTCTGCCCCTCGCCAACGTTTTCACTTTCCATGATAGTCTGGACCTTTTTGACGTTCGAGATGAGTTTTGAATGCTGGCCTACGAATACATCGTTTAGAATTCCTTTAATCCCCTCTCTGGCGACTACCAAACGAGAAACAGAGGCGTTGAAATTACGCACATCGATTTCACTTATATCCTTTTCTACATTCTGTGTGTCACCGAATTCTCTACTCGTTGTCACAAGACGGTTGGCCTCTCCCGTGCACTTCTCCAGCGCTTTTAACATGGCGATATCCAATCTATCTTTCTTTCCCACCATCTCCCTTAAGCTCGTGGAAGGCTGAGACGAAATCACATCAAAGGCTTCAAGGTCCTCTCCTATGTCATATCCGGCCTCAAGAAGTCTTTCCAGTTTTGATATAAGCTCTACCGCGTACTCGTCCAGCTTTGGCCTGTAGCTGCCTGCAGCCAGTGCTCCAAGTGCTCGAAGCTTCTGTTCTGCCATCCTGCCTTGCTGCTCGACAAAAGTGAGTGTATACTTCTCAACGCCTGGGCCCAATTCGAGTTCTTCGTCATATAATTTTAGATTTACAAGACTCTTGATTAACAGGTCAAGATCGTTTTTATAGGAGGTCACTTTAACGAGGCCTCCTGTCTGCGAAATAACCTTCCCCATATCCTGCAATTCCTTTTTCATTTTCATCAATATCTCAATCTTGAGCTTATCCACAGTCTTGTCGCTCTGGGTCTTCCACCAGGCGTAGACATAGCTGCCCAAAATTGAGAGTGATATCACGCTTATCGCAAAGTATCCAACCCATGATACGCCAAACTCTATTAATAGAAAAAACCCAATTCCAATGCTGGCCAGGATCGCCAGAATAGTGACGATATAATCGTTCATTCAGTCTCCTCTTCTATTCCTGCTGCAAAATCCTTTTCATATTCTTCAAGTACCTTTAAGGACACGTCAGTATACTCGCCGGCTAGCTGGCTCAGTACCTGCAAACGGGAAATCTGATTTGGCCTGTATGTAAGCATGACGGTCGCTGATGCAAGGTTCCTCTTCGTCAGCCCTACACCAAAATGCGTTTCAACCAATCTCGACCTCTCCTCCATGACCTTTTTGGCCATACCCGTGTTAACTCTGCCGGCTTTCGTCAAATATACAGGCGGAATCCTCAAAAGCACAAGGTTTTTTTCGGCGTCCTCGGCTCTTATATCTTCCAGTGTCAATTTCATAAATGACCTGTATAGCAGGCTTACTACATCGACTTCTTTGTAGCCTCCAAAAGGCAATATGTAATGCAGCAGGTCTCTCGTCTTTTCACTCGCTCTTCCCAGGCATGCAAACCCCGGCAGCTGTCTTTTTTTGAAAGTAAAAGAAGAGGCAGATATCATGTCCTTCAGGTCAATCACGGGAGCGTAACCCTCGAAGTCTGCAGGATTTATCCTTTCAAGTGCAGTGCCAATAACTATGTCCCTCAGGCTTCTGGCGACATATTCGTTGTATCTTTGAAACAGGGTTTCTGTGCTCTCTGCATATGCTATCTTCTGGTTGTCCACGAGTATGATTGAATCCACGTGATTTGTCAGGATATTCAGGCTCTCCACTGCATTCTTTGCGGCGAGGCCCCCTTCATGACTTGCTGGCAGCACGACTACCGCAATCACCGGTATTCCCATCTCTTTTAACACTTTTGCTATCACCGGGCTGGCGCCACTGCCGGTGCCCCCTCCCAGTCCGAATATGATAAATGCGACCGGGATTCCAACTTCCTGATCCCTTGTGCCTTTGACTCTGGCCCTTTCGATTATCATGTCTCTTATTGTATGCTCGTGGCTTAAGGCATCCTCGTAGGCCTTTGCCCTGTTTTTGCCGTACCCTCCGCTCACAAAATGTTCAAACCCCTCAATAGTACCGTCTATGAAGCCTCTGTCTCTTGACATGCCCACCCAGTACTCCCTGCCCAGATATTTCAACGTCTCCAAATCCATTGTTGCGGAGTTCACTACGATGGGCACCGAGACCTTGAACATGTTTTTATCATAAAATGCAGCATCTACTATCCCCCCGCCGCACTGTCCGACACCAATAAATGTATAAGGCATTGAATCACCTAATTTATTACACTCTTAAGGCTACCGTTCATACACTAATGATATATTTAAAACATAAAAAAGTTGTGGGGATTGAGGAAGGTCTAAAAATTTACGTGAAATACTCAAAAATAAGTCTTCATTAAAGGAGGATTTTTAATAGATAAATAGATATAATGTCCAATATTACTAGTGTTTCACCTATAAATGGTGTAACATGAACCAGTTAATATTAATATTTACGGATTTATGTCTTTTCCCTCAAGCGTACGCACAGAGCTGCACAGATATTACCAAGGAAATAAGGAACATAAAATCTGAAG
>JAZGIK010000069.1:0-9420 GCA_036482035.1 Hydrothermarchaeaceae archaeon (SeqCode)
TTCATTAATGGGGGATTTTTAATAGAAAAATAGATATAATGTCCAATATTACTAGTATTTCACCTATACTAACGGACATCAAATGGTGTAACATGAACAAGTTAATATTAATATTTGCGGTTTTATGCCTTTTTCCTCAAGTGTACGCACAGAGCTGCACAGATATTACCAAGGAAATAAGGAACATAAAATCTGAAGCATTTACAGAGTACCCTCTTTTAAACGACGTCAAGCAGGACGTACTGCTTATAATGTACGGCCGAGAGAGGGGCAGTTGTCCGCAGGACATAATCGAATTTTCGGGATTGACAAAGAAGTTTATTACGGATTTTGACGAGGCGTACAGGCTTGCAAATTCTGACCTTTCAGAAGACCATCTCAAAGCCGTTGAACTCACGAGAACGTTAAAAAGCGAGGTAGATTCCTTGACAGCTCTTAAAGGAGTGTTCGGGGTTGAAGGGGACGACCTCGTAACATCGGCACAGCAGGTCGTAAACGACTTTTTAATACTTCAGGCAGATATGTATGCAAGAGAGGCAGAAACCACGAAGGTAAGTGTAAGAAAAATACAGTTTTACAAGGTAGCATCACTGGCATATGAGTCTGCTGGCAACGCTCTCGAATCTTCTAACAACAACATAAAAGCAGATGTTCTGGAAGAAAAGTACACAGAGGATATGAAACAGGCCAATGCTCTGCACTCCAAAGCAGAAGAAGAATATGGGGCATCAAAAGCCTTAAAAAGCGGGAGCATTTTCTCAAAAGTACGTGCATACGTGCTTGGCAGGAGCGCCTTGATAAACTTCGAAGAGGCCAAAGTGTATTGTACCTACCATCATGAGACAGAAAAAATCACCCAGATTGAAAACACTGTGGAAGAAGCATATATTCTAAAGCAAGCGTTATTGAAAGAACTTACCATATATTTTGGGAGCATTGCGATATTTTTGTCGGCATTGGCTGCGTTTATGTTAAACAGGACAAACGTATGGAAAAGGGATTCCTATGATCATCTTCTGGGAAATGAGCTTGTTCAGGTGAGTGATAGTGAGAAATGAGCCACTAATCTTGGCACTGCTGCTGTTTGTCCCAGGGCTCGCAGCAGCAGGAGTTTCGCCGTCTTTTCCGTCGGGAGAAGTCTATTTTGAGTTCAACGAACCAAAAGGTTCAGTACAAACATTCGATGTAGAAAAGACTCTCATACTTACCAATCCAGGTAACGAGTCTGTTACCTTCTCTGGCCTGACCGTCGCTGTTGAAGGAGTAAGCGGTGTTACAGTATCGCTAGGGGCCACTACTATGACAGTGAGTTCTGGGCTGGATGAAAAAGTTACTCTGACTTTTCATGCTGCCTCTTCAATGGCGGAAGGAGAGTACAGCGGCACACTGGAGGTATCCGGCACGGAGGTGGTTGAACGTTCGATCTCCATAACAATCGAGATTGATTACCCTCCCCCCACCATCAATGCCACGTGGGACCCGGCAATTCTCGAAAGTCTGAAGGCAGGGTCAAAATTGAGCTATACACTAATCGTCTCGGAAGTTCTGGGATATGCGTCTGCAGAGGATGTAAATGTCAGCATATATGATATAGGACCTGCCGAGAACATCGCTTACAGCGGCTCACTTGGAGACTTTGACCCTCTTACATTGAAGGAGATTGAGGTAAATTTCTCGATACCTGAAAGAAATTTGAAACCAGGCGAATATAGCATAAGCCCTTTTATTACTTCCAGCAGCACAATACGTGCGAATGCGAAGGAGCTTAATTACCTAATACCTGTACCCGAAATGGAGATAAATGGGAGTACGAGGCGTACAATAAAGATCGATTTTGGAAAGATAACATTCGAGACAGGCAAAGACACTGGGAAGATGACTCTTAACATAAATGAGACCGGGGGATACACTCCAATAGAAACATTATCTGTTTCTCTTGTGAACGGAGAGGATGGATGGATAACTTACTCAGAGATAGATTACATCCCTGCCGGCAAGTCAGAAAGCTACGATTTCGATATCTTTCTCCCGCCAGATGCCAGTCTTGGACTTAAGAGCTGGGATTTTAAATTAAGTACTTCATACGCAGGTTCAAAAGATATTCATGCTGTTGTAATTGTTTCATTTCCAGGCACAGATGAGGCGATAGCTTCTCTGAAAAATACGAGCATTGTGACAAACTCCACGGAGGAGAGGAATCTTATCCGAGACACGATTTCGCTTTTGGAGACCTCGAAGGACAAGACGCAACTAAGAAAGATAGCAATGGTGATGTCCGTCTATAGCGGCACGCATACATTTCTCAAAAACCTCGGCACCGTCGCTGGTTCAAGAGAAGAATCGGTGGAAGCAGGTGATGCAATAATAAGGGCCAAAGCAGCGCTTAACAAGATAGAGATAGGAGACCAAAATCTAAAAGACGCAGAACTCAAGCGTTATTCCAGCAAAGTCGTGTCATCTGCCGGGCAGATATGGAACTCGGAAGCAGAAAATATATTAAATTCTCTTGAGGAAGGCGCTGAAAATAAAAAAGATTCCAACTACAAACTCACTGCCCTGTACTACGACAGAATTAGCAAGATATATGCACTTTTTGACGAACCTCAAAACGCAAAGAAATATTCAGAAAAACAGGGTGATATTGAAAAGTTGTATCATAACTCTCTTTTGGAGGCAGGAGGGCTGACTCGCGATGCAGACAGCAAATTAGACTCTGCAAGAAAACGGACATTCAGCCCGGGGAAGGATACGTATATTGTTTTGAATCCCTTTTCATACGATTTCGTTTCTGGAACCTATAACGATGCTGTCAATAAATATGAAAAAGCAGAGGCACTCTACAGGAAAGCCGGTGAGGAGAGCGATGCGGATCTTTTAAAAGACGAACTCGAAGAGATAACCAGACAAAAAAATAACATTTATCGCACGTTCATTGTATACGGTTCATTTCTCGGCCTGATTTTCTTGTGGTTTATTGCCAGGGTTGTCTGGGGCATACAGCATTATAGTCAAGACGAAATGGATGGACGCTGGGGAGATGTGATAACCGGAGAAAAGGCAGAAGCGGTGGGGAGTCTTCAAACAGAGCCCAAAGTAACAGAGGAAATAGCAGCAAGTGAAAAGCCTGAGCGAGAGTAAATTACAAAATCGCAAATTTTAGTCTCTTGATAATTTCCTCATTTTCCAACATGTCATCAGTGTAGCTGGTAAGGGCATTTGCAAAAAATACCATCGCTGATTTTCTGGAACCGGACGTTGCCAACGATTCCCTCAAAAGCTCTTTAGAGACCTGCCATAGAGTTGAAACAGGTATAATCGTCAGTTTGTTCATGTGTTCCATCATCCTGGTGTCGAGCTCAGATAATCTTCTTTCAACTTCATGTCTAAAGGATTCAGGATTGGTCAATACTGCATGGAGGGCCTCGACTTTCACTTCTCTTGCACTGCACTCGACCTTTTCAAGTTCAGAAGCTGCCTGATATAGCTTTATGTTTCTCCAGTCAGTCATAACCTCCTGAAGCCCTTTACATGCCGCAGATCCGGCTTCTACGAAAGAATCAATGAACTCTTCCTGTTCTTCTGCCTTTATAAGTTCGGGAGAATAACTCAACGTTTCCAAAAACTCTACAATACGCTCTCCAATGGATTTGTAGTAGTTCGGCAGGCAGATATCGTGCATAGAAACACTTTCATAAGCTCTCGAGAGGTTGTACATAATGCCTTTTAGAGTTTCCTCATTTTTGCCGGTGGTCCTGGTTTTTGGTATCAATTCAATTTCCATAAAGTTTTCGCCCTCCCCAACAATGCGAGTCTCTTGCCCCGGCTGGTACACTTCTTTTTCCACAGTTACTGTATGCTCACCGAATTGCAAATCCTTTAGCATAGCTTCTCCATTTTCACCTGTATACACGACCCTGTTCCCACTGAGAATCTTTGCCGCCTTTATGGGTCTTTTGGTTTTATGGTTGATGACTTTCATCTTTAATGCTGCAACCTCAACCGGTGTGATTGCAGATGGTGCTTCTTTACGACCTTTCTTGGTTTCAGCTCTTTTTATTCCAATTATCGGGAGAACAAAAGGAATTCTTCTTTTTACGAGTATTCCCCCGGCTAAAACTATGAGGATTCCAATTGCAACATAGACCCATATCCCTGATCGTTCTGGTATTGTAATCCGGGAGCTGTCTCTCAGAAATACAGACTCGCCCTCGGAGTATGTCAAGAACTTTCCATCTGGAGATATGGAAATCGTGCCCAGGGCATCTTCTGATATCTCCTGCCAAGTTATAGAACCTCTCTTGTTAATTGCGAACAGGGCATTATTCGACTTCGCGAGTATGAAACTACCATCAGCTGAAAGTGCAACATCTTCTATATTTGTCTCTGTTACGTTTGCGAGGTTCCAGAGTAATGAAGCCAGATTGTCCAGGTAGTACAGGGCATTTCCAGAGATAAAGGCAATTCTGCTTCCATCGCGATTCATAGCAACGCTTTCAATCTGTGTAGAGCTGGAGTAAGTCCAGATCAGAGATCCATCCCCGTTAAAGTAATACAAAACATTTCCAGATGCAGATGCGACCCTGTCCCCGTCAGCATTTATAGCAGTACTGGTTATGGGATTTGAGGTGGAGTATTTCCAGAGCAGAGACCCATTTCCGATAAGGTAATGCAGGACATTCCCTGCGGCAAAGGCAATTCTATCTCCATCGCGATTCATGGCAACACTTTCAATCTCTGTGGGGCCGGAGTAATTCCATAGCAGGGATCCGTCTCTACCGGAGTAATACAGAACATTTCCCGATGCAAAGAGCAGCTTTCCCCCACTGGGATTCAGGGCAACACTGTTAATAGGGCCCGGTGATGCATATTCCCATATCTTCTTGCCCGACCTGTCGAATAAGTATACAAAGCCTTCATCCGATCCAGCTACTATGTAAGCTCCTCTTTCGGATACGTCAAGATCCTTCACAATTCCCTTTATCCGCTGCTTCCAGACGAGTGGAGGTATTACGCCATATGCTTTGGCTCTGTCCAGGAGCAATACCTTGACCTCATCATACGCAAAAGTTCCCTTTTCATCCCTGGCTGTGACTGTTATCCAGTGCGTCCCGGTAGTGGAATTGAACGTATTCCAGCTATAGGGCAGGAGATCGGAAACCTCTCTATGGTCTATTTCAACTACAATGTCTACAGTTGTGTTTGGAGGAATACCTATATCGGCGTGTACCGGGATGACTGTCCCCACATTCGCTTTTAGTATCCCTGATACTGCAGTCGTCTTGGGGCTTGTTATCCTCACGGATAGCGGTATCGTGCCCTCAGCACTTAGCATCGTAACATTTACATCGCCCTCTGCAATGAGGACGTTGCATTCTCCTCTAGTCTGACATTCTGCAACACTGCACAGGTTTGACCCATCGAAATCTGCAGCATATTCTTTGTCATATGCGAATATCACTCTGAATTTGTATAGTCCAGGAACATCTGGAGCCAAAAAAGATATGGGAATCACTGAAATCGACGGCGGCTTGCCTTTAGGTCCAGAATACAATCTCATAATATCGCTGTCTGGAGCCCAGCTTCCAAATGAATTTACATATACTGTACAGTCGGGACAATTGGGCCCCCATGCCCAGCTAACTTCCACCGTTACAAGCTCTCCTGGGCGGGCCCTCAGAATATCCCGAAAGCCGCCCTCTGATAAATCCATATCAATGTATTTGAACACCATGTTTCCGTCTGCAAATACGTACTCCGGAGTGAGATAGTAGATATTTTTAGGACACTCTGACGCACTTACAGCCGGAGCCAGAATAATAGCAAAAAGCAAGATTCTGATGTCCATACTCTCACATTACTCTCTACCAATATAAAACTTAAACGTTTTTCAACGTTTGTTTTCTTTTGCGAAACGGAGGGACGAAAAAAGAAAAAGGATTCAATAGCCCGGGACGGATTCGAACCGTCGTCGCCGGCTCCAAAGGCCAGCATGATTGACCTCTACACTACCGGGCTTTTTCGCTCGACATGGTATCGCCTCTCATGAATTAAATTTCTTTCTAATGTGATATCCTCTGCCGTTGGCATACTGGCCAGCTTAATGTCCTTGGCACTATTTACGTTTCCTAGATTTTTTGCTCTTACTGTGCCTGCCTTTCGGGCTTGCCACCACTTCCAGCTCTTTCGCCCTTTTTAGAATGTGCACACACTTAAAGATTTCCGGCAGGTGTCATACAGTTATGAATCATCGCCTTCAAACAGCCTTTGTCTGGTGTTTCTGGCGAACGCAACGAGAGCTATCATGACAGGTACTTCGATGAGGGGGCCCACCACTGTCGCCAGGGCGACTGTCGGCGTGAAAGCCGTTATAGCAATGGCTATCGCAATCTCGAAGTCCCTGCCTGTGGTATTGAAAGCTACCGCTACCGAATCCCCGTAGTTGAAGCCAAGCTTCCAGCCCAGGAGATAGGTCCCCACGAACATGACTACAAAGAAGATGGTGATAGGCATGGCCACCAGGAGGATCACCTTAGGCTCGTCCACGATCAAATCCCCTTTGAGGGCAAACATCACGACCAGAGTGAAAAGCAGGCCAATGATTGACATGGACTGCAGCGCGGGCTTGAACTTTTTCTCGAATATGGCCTCTCCCCATTTTTTGACGCCGTAATGCCTGGTTAAAACACCCAGTAAAAGCGGCAGTCCCAGATATAATATGACGCTTTCGCCCACCAGCAGCACATCGAAGCTCACATCACCGATGAGAAGCTTTGCATAAAAGGGTATCAATATCATCTGCATGATCGAATTCAGGGCCACGAGCACGAGCGCCAGTGCATTGTTCCCCAATGCCAGAAAAGTGAATACGATTACCATCGCTATGCAAGGGGCAAATCCATAAAGAATGACACCCGTTTTTAACTCCGGATAGGACGAAAGGAATGTCACCGCCAGCAGATACATGAAAAAAGGGGCTATCGCATAATTAAAAAACATCACGACGCCAATCTGTCTGGGAGATTTGACCGCCAAACTGATGTCCCCGATTCTGACGTTTGTCATGGCCGGGTACATCATGAAAAACAGTCCCACGACCACCCCGAGGGCCAGAGTGCTTGGCAGGTCAAAGGTGTAAGTTCCATAAAAGATTGACTTTATTGCATCTATTGGCGGCGTTAGCTCAAAGTCGGAAATCCCATAGAATTTGCCGATGAGGATTCCAACCGCCATTGAGAACAGGACAAAGAATGGCAGCAGTCTAAAGTCTTCGAGTTTTTCTGTGATTTTCATGCCATGTCTCCAGTTTATCAAAAGATTTTTAAATATAATATGAAATAATGTTCATGTGAAGTATCTTTCATGTGACTATTTAAATTTTGTCGTAGTAAAGAGACGTTGAAATGGAGGCCTGTAAACCCGGCATCAGGAAATTGGAAAGACTGTTGGAGGAGTACGATACAGCCTGGCATCTCGAAATATTCAAGCTCCTGTCGAATCCGATAAGGCTGAAAATTGCCCTCCTTCTTTCAGACGGAGAAGAACTCTGCACCTGCGACCTGGAGAAAATCCTTGGATGCGAGCAGACCCTAATCTCTCACAATATGAGGCCATTCAAGGAGTTGTACCTAGTAACGGAAAGGCGGGACGGGAAGTGGAAGCACTACTCGCTGAAAGACGAACGGGTGAAGAAGATATTAGAGGCAGTGCGATAGGGTCAGATATTTAGGGTCTCGCCGACTTCCAGAAGCCTGAATTCCATTCCGGCCCCCCTTACCCTCTCTCCCAGCCCAATCGCATTATCTTTTTTCTCCTCGTCGTAGTGTATAGGAATAACAAGTTCTGGCTTGAGCCTCTGGAACTCAGATATATAATCATCGTAATTGCTGGGGAAGCATGCTGTGAAGACGGCACGGACACCGCTCACGTCCGGAAACCTTGCGGAGTCTCCAGAATGAAGGAGGCCGTCGACAAAATAGCTGCAGCTCTCCTTCGACTTCCAGCAGAAGCTCTCGAGAATCCTTATCCCGTCTATCTCCTCTCCGGCCCTCGCCTCTGTACCCTCAAGCCCATATTCATCTAAAGTCGTCCTCGGGGCTATCAGTTGCGCATCTATCTGCTTGTAGCAATTCATGTCGAAGTGGTCCGCATGCTCGTGTGTCACGAGGATGTAATCGATATCCGGCTCCGGCGGCACCTTGAAATTGGGGTCGATCACCAGGTGCTTACTGCCGAATATCTCTATGCAGGAATTACCGAGCCATCTGATTTTCATGGTTTTATTACTTTGAGGTAATCATTTATAAAATCCCATGCCGAAAATATCGTATGCGAATTCACATAGAGACCTACGGGTGCTCTGCAAATCAGGCCGAGTCAGAAATCATGGCCGGTTTACTGGAAAGGGCTGGCCATGAGCTAGCTGATAACGACGATGCTGACATCGCGATAATAAATTCCTGTATAGTCAAAGAGCCGACCGAGCACAGACTCCTGTCCAGATTGAGGCAAATCCGGAGCAAGTTGATAATCACAGGCTGCGGGCCTGACGGGATTTATGAGAAAATAACGGAGGCTGCACCGACGGCAAGTCTGATAAGCACACATCATGTAACAAAGATTGTAGAAGTCGTGGAAGGGATTATCGAAGGAAACCGGATCGAACTTTTGGGAGAATCGAGGGAGATAAAGCTACGTCTACCAAGAATAAGGAGAAACCCTGTAATCGGCATTGTTCCCATTGCCACAGGCTGCAATTCTTCTTGCTCGTACTGCTGCGTTCGCAATGTGAAAGGCGAATTGTTCTCCTATCCCGGAGAAAAAATCATAGAGGAGGTCTCGTCCGCAGTGGAGCAGGGCTGCAGGGAGATATGGATTACGTCGCAGGACAATTCCTGCTATGGGTTTGACGCGGGAGGCAATCTACCGGAGCTGTTGGATTCCATATCGCAAATCAATGGAGAGTTTTTCGTCAGGGCAGGAATGATGAACCCAAAAAACGTGATGCAAATTTTGCCAGAATTGATTGAATCATACAAATCAGAAAAAATCTATAAATTCCTCCACCTACCGGTCCAGTCCGGTAGCGATGATATACTGGAAAAAATGAACAGAGGCTATATAGCGGCAGATTTTAAGAAAATCGTTTCTACCTTCAGGGAGGCATTTCCCGGACTGCAGTTATGGACTGATGTCATAGCGGGATTCCCAGGTGAAAGCGAGACTGATTTTCTCGCAACAGTAGAGCTACTGAAAGATACCCGGCCGGATTTTGTCAACATCTCCAAATACGGAGTAAGAGACAGCACGGCATCGGCAAAAATGAAGCAGCTTTCAACTGAAATTAAAAAGGAGAGGAGCAGAACCATTACCCGACTAGTGGAAGAAATGAGTCTGGAAAAAAACAAAGAATGGCTGGGCTGG
>JAZGIK010000070.1:0-2914 GCA_036482035.1 Hydrothermarchaeaceae archaeon (SeqCode)
GGAAACATGACGCCCTGATAGCCCTTTTCCTTAGCAATCTCTCTTGCTTGATTGAGGCGGTGATATCTATACATTAGTAGATTTCTGGCGATGGAGGGATAGGTATAAATGAAAAAAGGCAGACAAAAGATTTCTGCATCCCAAAATATATGTCCTCTATATCCCTCTCCTGTCAAGGCCTTTGCGCCAATACTATTATCTGAACCATCTTCGTTGGCGGCGATAAGAAGGTGATAGATATTGAATCGCATTGCCTTTTCAATGTCTGGGCCACCTCCAATCTCAACTTTTGCCCTTTTCCATTTCTTTTCCCACGCCCTACAGTGTTCTTTGAGCATTAGATCAAAACCCTTTTTCGCACACTGAGAAACCGTTTTTATAGCCTGTTTTTTTGTTTCTTCTATGGAAGTGCCAAGCGATGTGTAAAATGATAAGTAATTTGTTATACAGGCAGTTTTACCCTTTTTCAGACGAAGTTTAAATGTCCAGTCAGGCACGCTGTAATTTTTTTTACCCTTCTCTACAACAATCTGACTGCCGTATGTAATCAAGACCTCGGTATCAAATGTCTTTGTACATACGTAGTTGGCGACACCTGATTTACCTCTTTCAACTACATCAACGTGCTTTTTATCGCCCTCAGTGACAAGCCCCACGTTCATAATAGAAGTATCGATGGAGTTCGTAATAGTAAATGTGGCATCCCCGTCTAAAGCAGTGATATAGACCCTCATTGCTGCAATATGGTTGTTTTTCAAGCTGAAAAATCGCATTGATTGGTAATCGAATCTTTTTCTCCTTGCGTTTGAATAAACAGTATGCCGGGCCAGAACCCCTTTGTACATATCAAGGATGCGTTTATGGTTAATGAAATCCATAGCATGCACATCGAGTTTCTCACCGTCCACACTTATCCTCAGGTCGATAGGATTTGGGGCATTAATGAGTTCAGGTACAAAGGCACCGCTTCTTCCATATACCCCCGCAAAGAACGTACCAGGGCGACAGTTAGGGGGAATTTCTTCTAGAATGCCTCTGCTTCCTATATAGCCGTTGCCCAAGGCAAAGAGGGTTTCATTTACATTTTGTAATTCAGGATTCCATTCTGTCTCAACTATTTGCCAGTGCTTGTCAGATAGGAAATTTGAGAAATAGTCTTTCATCATCTGCTAACCTCTTCTTTCAAAGATAAATAGTAGTCCATCATGATTTATTTATTTTACCTCTAGAAATGCATTAGGTTATCTCGTCTATCCTGTAGTCCTCCCACTCCCTTTCACCCAGCACGATTTCCAGTTCAACCGGCGTTAAAAGTGGCCTATTGAATTTTGCTGCGTCGTCTATCGAGACTCTGGGACAGGCAGTGTTAACGAATGCGTGAAGTTTTCTAAAGGGCAGGAGAGTTTCTGGCGTAATCTCCCCCATGTATAGAAGATAGGCCATTTTTCCCTTTTTTTCTAACATCTTCTTAAGTCTAAACGCAAGGCCCTTTCTCATCTGTCCCCGCTTCTCTCCAATTATTATCCCGAACGTTTTTCCTTTCTGCGCTTTTGCTATTCTGGCATATCTCTGGCGCAGTATCTTCTCTTTTAGAGGCTCCATATCCCTAACTTCGCCGAGCATGGGGTCGACAGCGAACGTCCTTTTGCCAGTAGCGAGTGCAACGCCCAGAGGATGGAAGTTCCCGCTTCCTACGTAGATGAAGTTCTCGACGTCATCCGCGACACTCACAGCGCTTCCAAACGAGCATCCAAGCACCTGGCCTTCATGTTTAATCCTGCCCCCTGCTTTTCCTATTTTGACTTCAAAACCTTCACCTTCTAGCATCTTTTTTACTTTTTCAAGTGTGTGCACGTGCTGAATCGTAGATAAAAGCCCTATCTTCTTTGAAAATTTTTTAAGGTTTTTTTTGATGAGAGGAATGGGGTCGCCGTCATCCTGTACAGAGATGTATTCCACAGGTACTGCACTTTTCTCAAATATGGGCGAGTGCCCAAAGTGAAAAAGAGCATCGACACCTATGCGCTTCATCGAATCGTCCACAAGGTCGCAGGCGCCATAACACGGGTCCGCAGAGATAACGATATCGCAGTCTGTCCTGTCCTGTATTGCATCGGCAATTTCTGTCGCGCTGTCCTTCAGGCCCTCGGGCAACTGCAGGCCGATGATTCTATAGCGCTTCTTTTTTATGATTTTTACAATCCGGTCTATTTCTAGGTTGTACATTTTAATTATACCAGAGGCAGAATCTCCTTCAAATCCTTGACAAACGCATTTACGCTCTCGTCTGTCACATGAGGCATTATCACAAGCCTTATCTCTCCTTTCGCGGTCCTTGAAATGCTCCACCCTTTATCAGCCAGCCCTTTTGAAATCGCGTCCTGATTTTCACGTCCAAATACAAGGATGTTCATCGTGGGTTTTATGACCCGAAGGCCGAGTTTTTTCATCTCTTCGTAGAGCGTCATGGTAAGTTCCATGCATTTTTCCACATTCTCTCGATATCCTTCCCTGCCGAGCAGGCTCAAAATCGCGTAAACTGCAGCGGCAGATGCGCCTGTTCTTGTGCCTGTCAGAGTGTAATGTTTTTTCTCGGTCAAGTACGGGGAGCGTTTTTCAATGTACTTTAGATAACTTTCGTTTCTTAACAAAAGACATCCTCCAGGTATGGGTGCAAGCCCCATTTTGTGAGGGTCGACAGTTATCGATGAGACGCCATCTATAGAGAAGTCAAATCTCTCTGCCTCATAGCCGAGTTCTTTTAAGAAGGGGATTACGAGGCCTCCAAAGGCAGCGTCCACATGCAGGAACACATCTTCCTTGACAGCAATTTTGGAGAGCGCCTCTACGTCGTCTATGGTTCCATATTCTGTACTGCCTGCAATGCCCACAATTGCTACGGTATTGTCACTTA
>JAZGIK010000071.1:0-7924 GCA_036482035.1 Hydrothermarchaeaceae archaeon (SeqCode)
GTTTTGTCAGGACAGGAATACTTGCAAACACGAAAAATGTTCTATTGGGTGATAGGACAACAGGTCCAGAAATAACGAGAATTGAAGATGCTTTAGGACTTTTGTGAGGTGACCATATGGCTTTATACGAGATAAAGGGAAAATTTTTAATGGGAGACAGGATGCAGCCATTCGTAAAGGAATGCAATGCTGCAAATGAGAGCCATGCAATCGAGCACGTTTACTCGGAATTCGGAAGCAAGCACAAAACACCGCGAAATAAAATCGAGATTGAGGAAATCAAAAAGAAGGAGTGAATTCATTGAAACCTGCAGAGATTTTGGAAGAATATGAGTTCTGTAGAAACCAGTCAGAGGTATATCAGCAGAACCTGAAGCTTATCGATGGTAGTTTATTGGAGTTAAAAACCGTAAACAAAGCTCTTGATGAAATAAAAGGCACTGAGAAAAACAGTGAGTCGCTTATACCTATTGGAGCGGACTCGTTTATAAAAGCGAAAATAACTGATCCCGAAAACGTAATTGTCGGCATCGGCTCAGATGTCGCCGTAAAAAAGACGGTTGAAGATGCGAAAAAAGACATAGAAAACAGAATAGCGGGGCTTGAAAAGGTAAAGAAAGATCAAATCTCGAATCTCGAAAAACTCATTTCGAGACTTGGAGAGCTCGAGCCTTCAGTCCAGGACATTGTTGCACAGACTGCTAAGAAAGAGGGCTAGCCGTGTTTGGTTTCATAAAAAAGAGATTGTCTGATATAACGGACACAGTGCAGGGAGAGGTGGTTTTAGACGAGGACAGAATTGACAAACTTATATCTGATTTTGAGATTACACTTCTAGAAAGCGATGTTGCGTTTGAAGTATGCAGCAGGCTCAAAGAAAATCTAAAGGAAAGACTTCAGGGACAAAAGGTCAAAAGAGCTGAACTCAAAGATACTATGAAGGAATCTCTTAAAGAAGGCATATTAGATATCTTACTGCCAAAACAAAAAAATCTGGTCGAAACTATCAAAGAAAAATCGCAAAAGCCTTACGTCATCGTATTTGTAGGCATAAATGGCACCGGCAAGACCACAACAATTGCAAAGATTGCACATCTTTTAAAGAAAAACAACATGGGTCCCGTATTTGCGGCAAGTGACACCTTTCGGGCAGGTGCAATCGAACAGCTCGAAGAGCATGCGAAAAGGCTTGACATAAGGATGATAAAGCATGACAAGGGAGCGGACCCGGCCGCGGTTGCATTTGATGCGATAGAGCATGCGAGAGCACAAGGCAAGGACGCAGTGTTAATAGACACGGCGGGCAGGATGGAAACGAATGTGAACCTGCTGGATGAGCTTAAAAAGGTGGTAAGGGTCGCAAATCCCGATATGGTACTTTTTGTCGGGGATGCACTGACAGGGAATGCCGCTCTAGATCAGGCAGAAATATTTTCCAGCGCGATACCAGTCGATGGTACGATACTCGCCAAAGCGGATGCCGATGCCAAGGGGGGTTCTGCGATATCCATCGCATATGCCACAGGAAAGCCAATTCTATTTCTCGGCACCGGGCAAGAGTACAAGGACCTACTAGAATTCGATCCGGAGTGGTTTGTAAATGAGATTTTGAATTGATAAATTTCTCCAAAGAACCCTGTAGCTAAATCAATACCGTAACTAAGATATAGAAAGTGCCCCATAAAGTGACGATACAAGTTCAAGAGGTTATTCTTATGAGGCATATCCAGATATCAGAGGAGAACTTCAGGAAGCTCATAGAGCTAAAAAACCACTGGTCGTTCCAGCACAGGAGGGTGACGAATCCGAAGGTCATAAAGATTTTGGACGAGCTGAAATTGAAGATATTTGGTTACAACAGCTTGATGTCGGATGCCCAAATCGAGGAGATCACCCATAAAAAAAGTAGGAACCAGCTTGAAGAAGAGTCCGAGCGATTTTCAAACGTCTACAGGGATCTTTTGGTATCAGGATACGATTTCGAACCGGAATACACGATTGATGAGCATATCAGGAAGATGCTGGAAGTGATAGATCAGGGTGGAGACATAGGATAGAAAATGGTTCTGGAAAAACTCGGAGATGCAATGACCGGGGTTGTAAGGAAAATAACCCTTGCGACACTCGTGGACAAAAAGCTCGTAAAAGAAATCGTAAAGGACATCCAGCGCGCGCTTTTGAGTGCCGACGTCAACGTGAAAC
Source organism: Hydrothermarchaeaceae archaeon (SeqCode) (assembly GCA_036482035.1). Classification (GTDB taxonomy): domain Archaea; phylum Hydrothermarchaeota; class Hydrothermarchaeia; order Hydrothermarchaeales; family Hydrothermarchaeaceae; genus JAHJSX01. The sequence continues at coordinate 2,203 of JAZGIK010000071.1, forward strand.
TCGTAATGGACATGTCCAAAAAAATCGAGGACAGGGCGTTAAACGAGAAGTCAAAGTCCGGGGTTTCGAAAAAGGAGCACACCGTAAGGATAGTCTACGAGGAACTCGTAAATCTATTGGGCACTTCACAGGAGTTTAAGGCTGAGAGAGGGAGGGTCATACTCGTGGGTCTTCAGGGTTCTGGTAAAACGACAACTACTGTGAAGATAGCAAAATTTTACAAAAAATTCGGGCTCAGGCCCTTCATAATCGCTGCAGACACACACAGGCCCGCCGCATACGAGCAGATAGCACAGCTTGCAGAACCGCTCAATATAAAGGTATACGGGGATCCCAAAAACAAGGACCCGATTTCGATTGTAGAGCAGGGATTAAAAGATGCTGATAAAGCGGACATTGTCATCCTCGACACTGCGGGCAGGCACAAGTCTGAAAAAGAGCTGTTTCGCGAAATGCAGAAGATTTCGGGTGTTTTCAAGCCCGACGAAAAGCTGCTTGTCATCGACTCCACCATAGGCCAGCAGGCGGGCGCACAGGCCAGAGCGTTTCATGAGGCGATTGGAATTTCAGGAGTCGTTTTGACAAAACTTGACGGTTCTGCCAGGGGCGGCGGGGCCCTCTCGGCAGTGGCCGAGACGCAGTCTCAGATAAAATTCATAGGCACCGGAGAGAAGGTGCCAGACTTCGAGGTGTTCGACCCGAACAGGTTCATTTCGCGGCTTATAGGCATGGGAGACCTCGCTTCTCTCATGGAGAAGGCAAAGGAAACAATAGACGAGGAAGAAGTAAAAGACATATTAAAAGGTGAATTTACCCTCTTTGACCTGCGGTCTCAGATAGACGCAATAACGAAAATGGGCCCGCTCGGTAGCGTAATGAAGATGATTCCGGGACTTGGCGCCATGGAACTGCCGAAAGGTGAGACCGAGGTCACAGAAAAAAAGATGAATAAATTCAGGATTATAATGGACTCGATGACGAAGGAGGAAATGACGGACCCGAAAATTATCAACTCGTCCAGGTTAAATAGGATTGCCAGAGGCTCTGGCACCATGCCGGAAGAAGTTAAGGAACTTTTGAAATATTACAACGTGATGAAAAAGGCGCTCAAGAGATTTAAGAAAGGTGCTTTCAAGAGGGGAATGCCAAAAGATCTTGCAAGGATGATGAGGGACTTTAGATAACGCCGCCACCAGCACAAAAGTATTTATATTCTTTGAATATATGCATTCATATCAGGCTGGAACGACCATGAGACGATCAAAAGGTTTCAAAAGCGGGACGCGGTATAAGCTGAAAAGAGGCGTCAGGGCCAAAGGCAAAATATCTATCTCGAAGGCTCTTCAGAAGTTCAGCGTAGGTGATAGAGTACATGTAGTAATCGACCCGGGGGTTCAGAAGGGAATGCCTCATCCAAGATTTCATGGAAAGACAGGTATGGTAATCGAACAAAGAGGCCGTGCGTATCTTGTGGAAATATCCGAGAACAATGCAAAAAAAGCTGTTATTTGTTCGCCGGTTCACCTGAGTATCCAGAGGTCTGAAAAATGATAGCCAAGTCTTTATTAGAAGAAAAACCCGTTAGCAACTCGGAAGCCAAAACCATACTTGATGCACTAGCCAAGTCCAGTGAAGAATTAAATTACGAACAGCGGATAGCAGCAGACTATCTATCAAAGTTTGTAAACATTAGCACAAAAAAGTTACAAAAGCTTATTGATGAATTGTTGAATTTGAACCCAAAAATAAAGCCGGAACTCGCAGTAAAGATCGCTGACCTCCAGCCCAAAGACGAAGAGGACGTAAGGGCGATATTTGCAAAAGAAAGGTTTACCCTCACAAAAGAGGAAATCAAAGCCATTTTGGAGTTAGTAGTCAAGTAAGGGGCGAGGTTCTATGGGTATGGAGGAATATGCTATTGTTTTAGATTATCTTCCTCAAGGACACCACGAGGACGAAAAGCCTGTCTATAAAAGAGAGCCCGTAGCATATGCAGTAGGGGAAGAGTTTTTGACACTCATCGAGTTGGTGCCGAGGAAGGGTGTAGCTCTGTCGCCGCACGAAAGGGTTTACATCGGCAAAGAGGAACGCGACGAGATCGAGTACATCAAAAAGAGAGCAGAATATGAGGATCTGACAGCCACTGCCAAGTCTGAACTCCCTTACGCTATAGAGGAGGTTGTGACAAAAAATGAGGCCAAGTTCGTTGAATTTTTTAACGAGTCCCAGGCCGTAAGTACGAGGCTTCACAGACTTGAACTGCTTCCGGGAATCGGGAAAAAACTGATGTGGGAGATTATAGGGGAGAGAAAAAATAAATTCACATCATTCAAGGATATCTCTGAACGCATAAAGTCCTTGCCAGACGCAAAAAAGTTGATAATAAAAAGGATACTTTTGGAGCTGGAGGGTGGAGAAAGGAGGCTCGGAAAGGGCAAATACAAGTTATTCGTAGCCCCTCCGCCGGCGAGGGGACGTAGGTGAGCCTTTTAGAGGATGCAAAGCTTCTTTTAAAAAAATACGGCATAAAACCGAGTAGAAGGCTGGGGCAGAATTTTATCATTGACAGGGAGGTGCTTGAAAGAGAGATTTCATACGCCAAGATAAAAAAGTCTGACATCCTCCTGGAAATTGGGCCCGGAATTGGCACTCTTACGGAGCTCCTGGTTGAAAACGCTGGAAAAGTATACGCAGTAGAAATGGATGCCCGGATGATAAAGATTCTAAAAAACAGGCTGGGAGGTCAGGTGGAAATTATTGAAGGGGATTTTTTGAAAGTCATGCTTCCCAGATTTGACAAGACAATTTCCAATATCCCTTATTCAATCTCGTCACCACTGACATTCCGCCTCCTTTCACACGGATTTAAAACGGCAGTCCTCACCTATCAGAAAGAGTTTGCAGAAAGAATGGTCGCGAAACCCGGGGAGAAAAATTACTCCCGCCTTTCCGTTGCGACGTATTATCGTGCCAATGCGGAGATACTGGAGTTTTTGCCGCCCAGTGTATTTTATCCGAGACCTGAGGTGGACTCGGCAATCGTAAAGTTGACCCCAAAGAGGAGGCCCTTCAAGGTGAACGAAGAACTCTTTTTTAACCTGTTGAGGGGGCTGTTCTCGCACAGAAAAAAGACTCTAAGAAAGGCACTTTTTTTCTCGCTTTTGGACATTTTTAATGTAGAGAGTAAAGATAAAAGAAAAGAAATTGTAGATTCTTTTGATGAAAAACTACTAGAAAGACGTGTGTTCACACTGAGCCCGGAAGAGCTTGCAAAAATTTGTGATGCACTGGGGGAAAAACTATGATTTACAGGGGTGTCAGGCTTTCGCTGTGTCCAAAAGTGTACCGTCCGAGCGACGACTCCTTTCTCCTCGCTGATAACGTCCGAACAAAAGAGAATGAAAGAGTGCTGGACATGGGCACCGGGTGCGGAATACAGGGCATAATAGCGTCAAAGATTGGCGCCACTGTCACTTCTTCAGATATCAGCGAAGAAGCTCTCAAATGCGCAAGAAAAAACGCAGAGTTGAACGGGACAGATATAACCTTTGTAAAAAGCGACCTTTTTGGAGACATTGAGGAGGAATTTGACCTGATAATGTTCAACCCTCCATATCTTCCTACAGAACCACTCGATTACGACGACGAGCTTAAAACGTCATGGGACGGCGGTGACACCGGTAGAGAAATAACTGATAGGTTCATAGAAGGATTGAAAGACCACCTTACGAAGAACGGGAGGGTTTTGCTTATTCAATCATCGATAAGCATGCCAGAAAAGACATTAGAGCTGTTTGGGCAATGCGGGGTATCCTGTAAAGTAGTTGATGAAAAACCGCTATTTTTTGAAAAGCTTTACCTTTATAAGGTGTGGCGCTGACTAAAACATATGGACGTCCGCACCTATAAGAAGATCTATAGCGTGCTGGACAGTTCAAACATTAAGTCAGTTTCGAGGGATTTTTGCATAGGGGAAGGGGTCCTTTCAAGCATCCTTAACCAAAAAATGATAAGGAGCAACAAAGCGCTTTATCATATAGTTGCAAAAAAAGCGGATGTACTTCTAGAGCGATGGGAGGATGGAGAATCTTTTGTATCACTCTCCAACGAGACAGGGCTATCTCCTGTTTTGGTGGCAATTATACTTCTCAAACACAGTGGTATCACAAAAAAAGAAACCAAAAAAATGCTCAGAAATCCGAACACTGTGAAAGACAAAAGGCTCGGGAGGGAATTGTCAGAAGTAGTAGAAAACGATAATCTTTTTTCTCCACATGCTCACTCTTTACAGGTAGAGAGGGCAAAGATGGGCGAGGATGCCATAAAGAATTGGCTTTTGGAGAAGGGCGTCGTTTTCCTGACGGAGGAAGAAATAAAAAAACGCGGCGATTTAAAGACTCCGGATTTTCTTTTAAAGAGTTCTCTGAAAATTGATGGTCTGGAAATAAACTGGATAGACAGCAAGGAACTGTTCGGAGATGAAGTGGAGCACAGGCGTCTTCTAAAGAAGCAGTTTTCAGAATATATAGAACTATTCGGGCCAGGGTTGGCGGTCTACTGGTATGGTTTTGTAGACTCTATTGTAGAAGAAGAGCCGGGCGTGCTGATAAAGGACAACACGCATTTTGGGGTGGATAATGTACAATATATTTGACGACAGCTCCACATTTCTAGATGTACTGAAAAAGGCCGACGGGGTGACGCGGAAAAATCACAATTTTGTTACTCTTGAAAGGGCCATACTGCTTTCCTGGTGGTGCGATAAGAGTGACTGCAAGTTCTGCCACATGTCAACGCAAAATATAGAGAGCTCGGAGAAGGCGAAAAGAAAGCCCTGGAGCATTCTGGCAGAGGCAGAGCTCATAGACAGGGTGGGCTGGGACGTGGAGTTCCTTTCCAGCGGATACGGGGCTTACAATTTAAGCGAGATAAGAGAGCTTACGGAGATGATTGCGCACGTGACAGAGAGGCCCCAGTGGCTCAACGTCGGCGTGTTAAATGAAAAAGAGATGCAGTTTGGAGACGAGGTGGGGGGCATAATAGGCTCTGTAGAGACGGTCAGTAAAATCAGAAAGCAAATATGCCCGAGCAAGCCCCTGGGACCTATAAAAAAGATGCTAAAAGAGGCGAAGGAATCCGGCCTCAAGACCGGCATAACGATAGTATTGGGGCTGGGTGAAGGGATAGAAGACATTCCGGTCCTTCTCAATCTCATTGGAGAGCTCAACATCGACAGGATCACGCTTTACTCCTTAAACCCTCACGATGGAACGGCACTGGGAGATTCTCCGCCACCTGCATCCATTTACCAGGCAGGGGTGATTGCACTTACAAGGCTGGAATTTCCAAAAATCCATATCATAGGCGGCACATGGATTGACCAGCTGCCAAACATCGGGCTTATGCTTTTGGCAGGCGCAAACGGCATAACAAAATACCCTGTCTTCACCATGTTCGGAAACAGGCACGGAAAAAAGGTCGAGGAAGAGGTAAAATTCACAAACCGAAAGCTCCTGGGCACGTTCACGGATATGGACATTCTGACAGGCAAAAAGGCGCTTGAGAAGGAGAGGGACCCGAAATTCGTCTTTGGGTACAGGAGGCCAGAGATATCAGAAGCTGTAAAGGAAAAGCTCGAGAGGTTTGAGGACAGGAAAAAAGAGATGGTTGAGAGTTATATAAGGGAGGTCAGTAAAGCGCTGAGTCCCGGCGGCCGGATTTG
>JAZGIK010000072.1:0-2439 GCA_036482035.1 Hydrothermarchaeaceae archaeon (SeqCode)
GGGATTCGAACCCACGACCACTCGGTTATGAGCCGAGCGCTCTAACCAATCTGAGCTACAGGCCCTCAATCGTAGAAGTTAGAATTAGAACTTCGTGACGTTAAAATATTTTTCGGTCAATGGCAGCAATACCTTTAAATAGCCAATTTTACATAAAATATGTTAGTTGTTAAAGTTAGACAGGACTGTCTTTCTTTTACGGGTGAGAAATTGGCAGATGTAACACCGTTAGTGAATAGAGCGATTCAGCTGCTTGACGACATATCGTCAAGACCAAAGATAGACCTGAAAAGGATTAGAACTGACCTTGATTACTTTGGATTGACGTATCTCGAGCTTGAGGAGAATCTCGAGGAGATGAAGAAATTAAAGGATGAAATGGAGCAGAGAGGTTTCGATTCGCCATATTTTGCTATCGGCATGGGCAGATACGGAGCTTCCATGTCTAAAAGCAGTTACAGGCGGGAGGATGTCGATGACCAGCGAGACGTGGCTAGGCACAAGATGTTCTTCAGGGCCAATGCTTCACTGAAGAAGGGAACCTTCGAGCGCACCAAATGTGCAATAGCTACCCATAACATTGTAATAGGCCATATCGAGGAATTTGCATCCATCCTCTGTGAATGTGGGAGAGTTTTGAGGGGGAAAGAAGTCGCAAAGATAATCAAAGAAAAGGGAAAATTCGCGTGCTCAAAATGCAAGTCTAAAAAAGGAGAACTAAAAGAAAACAATCAGGGAGTATTCAGGATGGAACTCCTCCCGCATCTTCCATATGGCGGTGAGTTCATCCTGGAAATATCCAAGTTTAGCCCATCCGAGAGACTGGCATATCGCGAACTCATTGAAACGCTGCGGGAAAAGAAAAAGGGCCGGATGAAGTCAGCGACCGTTACTTTCAAAATCCCGCAAAAAGGCAAATGGAAGACCAAGAAAGAGCAGGTGATTGTAAAAAAGGGACTGAAACTCGATTATGAAAGTATTTTGAGAGAGAAATACGGGCGCATCGTGATAGAACATATCAGATATCACCACGAGAGGTCCATCCTCGTGAGCGGAAGGTACAATCGCCAAGCGCTCGCCATTGCGTACACCAAAATATTGAAGGAAAACCGGGAGAAAATCTTGGATTTTCTGCTTGAGTGTGCTGTCGACGTAAAGAAGCTCAAGAAGTACGAAACCCTGAGGGAAAGCATGGAATCAAAGATGTATGGTGGAGTCGTCGCTCCATCCGTTTCTATAGATATGAGGATTACGGAAGAGCAGAGAGAACTCATGGTAGAATTTGAGGATGAATTGAAAGAAGCAAAACTCATGGACGAGCGTGGAGACCTACTGCCGGAGCTGGAAACTGCAATAGAGTACAGGCAGAAAATCAGAAAAGAGATGCTGGTAAAGATACCCAAGGCCCTTTTTGCGTGGGATATCTTCAAATTTTTATTGATAAAGCCGTATAGAGAGCGAAGGTATGCAAGCATATTTCCAGGGCTTCAGCCTATCCCGGAAAGTGAGCAGCTTGAAAGCTCCCTTCTCATTCTCAATGAAGAAAACATCATAAAAGCGATAGAAAGGTTCATTGACGGAGCTGTTATCTCTATAGAAAATCCCCACATAATAGTATTCAAGAAATTCGAAATAGAACACATCCTCCAGGACTACTTGAAGGTGACGTCCTCGAGAGCGGTCGGCGGAATTGCTCTCTATATATGCTCCGACCTCGAGCTCAAGACCTGTGCAGAGGTTACCTCAAGCGATATCGAGGAGCTCAAAGAGGTTCTAAAAGTAATAATAAGGCTCGGCAGAAGGGACGTGATTCCGCCAGAGAAACTCGAGAACCTTGAGGACATCAAAAATATAAAGATATCTGAAAAGGCAAAGGAGTTTTTGGCTCTCGTGAGATGAACATATGAAGGAAGCGGTTGTTTTGCGTTCAAGCCAGAAAGACGTCCTGATACAGGAGATTAACAAAAAATTAGATGGCGATACGAAGAAAGTGCACTTGAGCGTGAGGCCCACCATAAATATCCTTGCCTCTATACTCACCGCTGCTCCCAATGTGGAGATCGTTACCTGCCCTCCCAGCCTCTATGAAAGGACTCCAAAAAAAATCAGGCTGGCCCTGAGTAAAATAGGCATTGCATTTGAGGCGTTTTTGCTCACCCCTGGCAGACCGAGGTCCCACCCCAACTGGAAGATAGACAAGGTCTATGCCCTGGAGAAGAAAGGGTACTCCGCAAAGGAGATAAGCGATGACCTTGACATCCCGCTCACAACTGTTTATTACTATCTGAAGAAGGAGTAGGATAAGAGGACGCAAGCGAAAACTTCATAAATTTACCTGTCAGTTTATTCAATGTCATGCCGCCGTAGCTCAGTAGGTAGAGCACGTGGCTGTTAACCACGCGGTCGTCAGTTCGAGTCTGACCGGCGGCGCTTGTCTTC
>JAZGIK010000073.1:0-2805 GCA_036482035.1 Hydrothermarchaeaceae archaeon (SeqCode)
CTTTTGGCTGCAGATACGTGCGAATTTTTGAGTCTTTTAATGAATTTCTTTATTCCTTCTTCATCAACTCCATCAACGACGTCATTGGCTATCTTTATCAGGCGGTCGGTTACTCCCTGCATAGCCGAAACTACTATTACGGTCTCATCTCCGCGATATTCGCTTATTATCCTGGCAGCCTCTTTCATCTGTTTGCCACTTCCTACAGAGCTGCCGCCAAACTTCATTATTAGTTTCATCTGGGTAAAAAGGGTAATCGGCATATATATAAAGCTTGTTAAGTTATAGGCGTGTTCCCAATAAGCGACATCAATCCCTCAAAGAGCAGGCCGATTGTGACATACTCGATTGTAGCGATTAACATTGCAGTGTTCGTATACGAAATTGTACTCTCCGCCCGGGGCGACGTTCTGGAATTTATTGTAGAATTTGCATTGACGCCTGTGCACGTTGTGCAAGGCGCTGCGCTTTACACGCTCGTCACGTCGATGTTCCTCCACAGCGGCTTCATGCACGTCTTTTCAAACATGCTGTATTTGTACATATTCGGGGACAACGTCGAAGATATAATGGGGAGAAAAAGATTCATTTTATTTTATCTGCTCTGCGGGCTTGCGGCTTCGGCAGCCCAGCTAGCCGTGCATCCGCTGTCGAATGTTCCCAATCTCGGAGCTTCAGGAGCCGTCGCGGGAGTGCTCGGTGCCTACCTCATAATGTTCCCGAGGGCCAGAGTCCACTGCATATTAATATTTGGATTTTTCATTAGATGGATAACCCTCCCTGCCGTTGTTGTACTGGGGTTCTGGTTTGTAATTCAGTTCTTTTCCGGCGTGGCATCACTGCCGTATGTCACCCAGGACGCCGGAGGCGTGGCATATTTTGCGCACATGGGGGGTTTCGTGGCAGGGATGGTGTTGATTAAGATGTTTGCTAGACCTGCTTAGAAAACATCCTTTTCCAGATCGAGTCGAATGTCATGGGCTGTGCCGCCTTCTTTCTCGGCTTTCTTACCAATTCCACGGACGTTCCGCCATGTCTCGACTTTCTGACCCTCACATTTACGAATATTGGCTGTTCAACGACATCGCCTACAACGAGGGCCACGCCCGGCTGTAGGTGCATGATCTCCTCTTCAAGGTGGGGTGCAAACCCCTCGATGCTCTGGCTTATTGCCCGCATGTCGTTCGGATTGGTGACCTTTAGGATTATCTGGGTGTTGCACTGGCTTAAAACGCTCTTATCCACTCTTGCAGGCCTCTGAGAGACAATGCACAGGTTCAAACCAAACTTCCTGCCCTCACTTGCTATTGTCCTGACAATGCCGGTAGCGGAACTTGACCCAAATCCCCTTTCCGGCGCAAAGTTGTGCACCTCCTCAATCAAAAGCAGAAACGGAGGTATTCTCCCTCCCTTTCTGGCGTCGAATAAATCCTGTGCAAGCCTCGTCACTACTATGTCCTGAATATCCGGAGGGATCCCCCGCAGGTTTATGGTAGAGGTCAGATCTTTCTTGACTAGGTCCTGCGGACGTGCGGGAGCACCTTCGAATACCTTGCTTTCCCTTATCATCTCGAGGCTTGTTATCAGATTCCATTTGGCCTTGTTATCAAATTCATGGATGACCTTTATCAGGTCGTCAACGGAATATTTACCATATCCTTTCACTACCTTCAACGCCTCGAACATTATGCCCTTCTGGCTGTCGGTCATCCTGGTTGGCATCATTCCAATGTAGTCCCTCATCGACAAACGTGTAATATCCAGAGAGAGTTTCCTGTCAGACTGGGGATTGAGATCGGTATTGGGAGTATATTCTGCAATGTTCTCATAGCCCTTGGGGGAGATGCCGAATTCCTCCATAAGCTTTAGTTCGCTTTTGTTGTCGTTTGGGTATTTCAACGCGGAGTATTCGCCGTGGGGGTCGATAATTACGACCGGTACTTTCTTTTCCAAAAGCTCTTCTATGAGAACACCGACTGTGTAGGATTTTCCGGCGCCGGTCTTTGCAAGCACGCATATATGCTTTTGAACCAGCTTGTTGACATTGAAATAAACAGGAATGGTTTCAGGCTGTCCGTCGAGAACCCCGAGGTAGATACCCGTTTTTGGCCCGAGATTCAGCGAGCGCGATATTATCCCGCTGTCCGCCTCGTATACCTTTTCACCCGGCCTGAAAGGAATTCTCGGGGCCTTGAGCATGCCCTTCTCATCCGGGTAGCCTATGACCCTCGCATTGGCCACGGTCCTCTCCGGGCTTACTTCCTCTTTCGGGAGGGATGTTCCAGTTATTGCGTTTAGCGAATAACGCTCATTGTATCTGGTAACTGAAACAGCCTGTGCCAAAATCCAGCCATATGACTCGTGGTTTACTTTCACGTACTGTCCGTTCTGGAGATTCGATTCCTTGCTGACAATGAAATTAAAGTCTCCATAACCGACTTCTCCAAAAATCATGCCGACGATCTTTGCCATCTTTTCAGACACCTTTTCGATGTTCGCAGATAATAAAACTTGCCCCTCTCAAGTATCAAGAGAATATCTTCCCCGGATTCAGAATGTCGTTCGGGTCGAGCGTCTTTTTTATACCCTTCATTATTTCGAACGCCTCGCTGTCGATTTCAAGCTTTAGAAACCTGGATTTGCTTATCCCTATGCCGTGCTCTCCTGTGAGTGTCCCGCCAAGCGAAAGCGTCTTTTTGAATATCTCCTCGATTGCCTTTTCCACCCTCTCCATTTCCTCTGCATCCCTTTCGTCCGTCAGTATCGTCGGGTGAAGGTTACCGTCGCCCGCATGTCCGAATGTAC
>JAZGIK010000074.1:0-5778 GCA_036482035.1 Hydrothermarchaeaceae archaeon (SeqCode)
TTCTCTCTTTTCAGCTCTTCTTCACCGACGATTACCACGAAAGGGATGTCCCGGGTGTTGGCATATGCGAGTGCCTTCTTGAGCTTTCGCTTCATGAGGTCGGCTTCTGCATGCGATTGACGCCTGAGCATCATCGAAATTTCGATGGCTTTTTTGAGCTGGTCACTGCTTGTGGGCACAACCAAGTACTTTGTATCTATATCCTCTTGCGGCAGGACTCCCTGCGCCTCCAGTGCAAGCAATACCCTGTCAAACCCGAATGCGAACCCTGATGTGGCGGTCTTTTCGCCGCCGAGCGCCTCTGCCAGGGTGTAGCTCCCACCGCCGCATATCTGGTCCTGTGCGCCAAGCTTTTCTGCATATATCTCGAAGACCATGCCCGTGTAATAATCGAGACCTCTCGCTATGCCGAGATTCACCTGGTAATCTTTTACACCAAAGCTGTTTAGCATATCAAGTATGTCTTTGAGCTGCGAAATTTTGGCTCTCGGATTTTCTTTTTCTTTTAATAATTCCGTGGCCTTATCCAAAACATCCTGAGGCTTGCCTTCCAGCTCGACAATTTGCAGCAGTATCTCACTGCTTTCTTTGGAAAATTTTGCGATTGCTTCCTCGAGCTGCTCTTTCCCGCCCTTGTCGATCATGCCCATGAGGGCGTTCTGCTCTGCTTCGCTCACGCCCTCTTCTTCCAGAATCCCTCTTAGAATACCTATATGACCAATTTGTACCTCGAAATTCTTCAGGCCCAGATTCTCAAGCGTTTGCACCGCAAGAGCTATCACCTCGGCCTCGGCCTCGGGATGTCCACTTCCTATGGACTCGACCCCTGCCTGCCAGAATTCCCTGAATCTGCCCGACTGTGTCCGCTCGTATCGAAAGCAGTTCGCGATATAATAGAGCTTTACGGGCTTCGGCATCTTTTGCATCTCGTTTACGTAAAGTCGCATTACCGGCGCCGTCAGCTCGGGCCTTAGCGCGAGGTCGCGGTCAGATTTATCCTTGAAGTGATACAGCCCCTGTCTTATTTCGTCCCCGGATTTTGCAGTGATTAACTCAAGATTTTCGAAGACGGGGGTTATGACCTCCTGGTAGCCGAACTTTTCAAACGTGTCCCGTATTATATTTTCAACTTTCCTTCTTCCTTTTACTTCTTCCGGAAGGAAGTCTCTTGTACCTCGCGGTCTTGTGAATTCCATGGGTGTTATCTCTCTTCGAGGTTATGCTTTTTGTAGACGCTGAGCATGTTCGTGCCATCGCAGCTAACGCACTTTATCTCCTTCCCCTCGGACGTGTCATACTCTATTTTGAACATCTTCCCGCAGTCGTCACAGACCATGAGCTTCTCTGCCATACCTGCGATATGGTCTAACAACTATTTAGTTTTTTAGGTCGCTGGAAGCTATAGGCTTGAATTGAGAAAGGTCTAATCTTCCAGCATCTCTAGAGCTTCATCGTAGGGTATTCCCTCCCTGCCAAGTAATATCAGCTCTTTTTCCTTCATGAACACTTTCCTTACCGGGTCATACACCCACTTTTCGTCTCCCCACATCTCGCTTGGAGGAATCCATATCTTTGCCATACAGCAATAATATTGATTAAGAAATAAAAAAGTTGTGGGGGATTGAGTAGGAGGTCTAATTATTTTGAGAGTATAACTCTCGTAAAAAGAGAATAAAATCCTTCCTTTCACAGGTAGGGATGCTCTCAATATCTTCATCTGTAAGACTCATTATTAATTCACGTAATCTAATCGGCAATCTACCCACCTCTCTTTTTTCTTTGGACTACTCGAATAAATAGCTTTTCATGAAACATAAAGAAGTTGTGGGGATTGATGGAGGATTAGAATATCTACTTTTTCTTCCCAACGTCTGACTTTGCTGCGGCCGAGACAATCGCGCCCTTTTCAGCCCCGGTGATTAGCCCAGCCTCAAGGAACGCTTCCGCCGTCGTTGCAACGCAGCTCACGTACTCTCCGTGGTTCTCGTAGGTGGCATCTGTCGGGCAGAGCTGCGGTATAGAGCAGCCGTCGGTGTTGACGACGTCTCCGGGTGCTGTGTTGGGGCAGCTGTCATCATCCGAGGAACCTACTCCACCGGAGCCGGGCGGGGGAAATTCTTGATTTATCTTGGCTCTCAGTTCTTCAATAACGTTTTCCGTGCTACTGTCGATGCTGTCCTGGGAACCCTGTATCGTGGCCCCAAAAGCAATCGTGGCTGTGAGGCCGGTAAGAACGACAGTACCCAGAATCAGCAACAACTCGATACTCGATTGAGCCCTCCCGGATTTAAGAAATGACCCTAGCGGGTCCATGTAACATATTTTGTAATAGATCTGCTATATGTTTTCAGGAAATATAATATATACAAATATATAAAATCATCAATTTATCTGTTAACTTATGGGGTGTTCATTTGTTAACCTATGGTGTGCTCTCACTTAAAAAGTTGCAGGGATTGAAGGTCTTAGATTGCTAAAACTGCAAGTGATAACAACAAGTCCAATATTTCTTCTTGTTGCCTTTGTTGTTGTTCTTGTTGATATTGAATCCCACTAAGATTTTGTTCCACTACTTTTGCTTGAGATATATGGGTAGACATGAGGTCATTTATTTGCATCTTCAGTTTGTATGTATCTTTTCCTTGAGATTTCAATATATCTTCATTTTCATAGACAAATTCTTTAAAAGCTACATCGTGATTACATGCATATTGAAGTTGTATAGAATATTCATTTGCAAAATAAATATACTGTTCATCAGACATCGGAGCTGGGTATCTCGAAACTATTTGACTCAATTTATCAATATCCTCCCAAATAAGGTCTAAAAAATATTGATACTGAGACATAACAGATTCTATTTGTTGTTCTGAATATTTCGTAGTTTCTTGAGGCTCTTGAGTTGCTTTTTGATAACCTTCCTCATACCCCTCTTGAAATGACCCTACACATCCCAAACTCAAAATGACTAACAGAACTAAGACAACCCACGCCCTCATAGGTAGCAATCAACCCCTAATAATAAAAAAGTATGGGGATTGAAGGAAAAGCATAAACTATTTATTCTTTTTCAATCCGTAGACCACGAGACTCGAGAGGAGGGTCAGTGTTGCTGTGACCACCCCGACCACATCGAGAGGCAGCCCGTGTGTTGTAAGTGGGCCCGTACCCACAACATAATCAAAATAGTCGTTCATGAAGAACCACAAAAGTGCAATGAGCAGATAGCGCCGTTTGTGCTCAATGGTATGCAGCAGTACCACCGGCTGGATGACCATCCCAAAATGCAAAAATAACATCAGATAGTAAAACTCACGCGTCGATGGCACAAGAAAGTACTCCGGGAAGTAGACTATGACAAATATGGTCCAGAGGCCGTATTTTATTGTGCTGACACATGCAATAAAACTCAAAAGGTCCTTCTTTTTGCCAATCAAAAGCAGACCCAGGGCAATTGCAAAAAGGAGCGTTGAGCCCGGGCTATCCGGCACTACCGGCCAGAGATACCAGGGAACGATTCCAAAAAGATAGCGATAGTATATGAAACCGAATATAGTACCGAGGATGTTTATTACAACGACGAGGGCAAGAAGGGGCCTGTACTCATGCCACAGGACCTTACTCATCTATTTCCCTCGCAGGCACTCCTCCAACAAAGGCACCAGATGCCACGTCCCTGTTGACCAGCGAGGCAGCCGATACCACTGCCCCGTCCCCGATCTCAACACCTGCGAGCACCGTTGAATTCGCGCCTATCATGACATTTTTACCTATCTTTACCTTCCCCGAGCGCCACTCCTCCACAAGGTACTCGTGGGCCAGTATGGTAGCATTGTACCCGATAACGGAGTTCTCGCCTATTTCTATAAGTTCTGGAAAGAAGATGTCAAACATGGCCATAAGGCCGACTGACACGTCTTTACCGACTTTCATTCCAATAGATCTATAAAGAAAATTTTTAAGGCTCAAAGAGGGCAGGAATCGGCATAGGTAAATAACAATAAAATTCAGGCTCACCCTGAGGGGATTCTTTATCTTGTACCAGGAGCGCATCGAGTTGCGGCCCTGCACTTTGTGGACACTGAGTCTGCGCATTTACTCTATCACGTACTCGCTCGTAATCTTCGCTGTGGCCTCAAGCATGATGCCGCACGAGCAGTACTTCTCCATGGAGAGCCCTATTGCGTGCTCGACTGCCTCTTTCGGGATGTCTCCTTTTATTATGTACTTGACGTGAATTGTCTCCCAGGTGTAAGGGGGCTTCTGCCGCTTCTCTCCGGTTACTTCCACCGTCAGGCCCTCTGGCTTCTGCCGCTTCTTCTTGAGGACGTGCATTACATCTATGCCTGTGCACCCGGCCACCGCTAGGAGGAGCATATCCATCGGGACCAGGCCATCTCTTTCTCCCTCTCTGGGCTTCGGTGCCATTTCGAACGTCTGCCCATCCGGGTCCTCGCCCTCGAAGCGCAGTCCCCCGAGCCACTTTGCTGATACTTTTTCTGTCATAAAAGAGTCTTTGGTGTGGAGGTTTATAATCTTTATTTACGACTAGAAGAAAAATACCATAAGTGCCAGTGCTATAAGCGTAAGGGACATGTTCAGCACAAGGTTATAGAAGGCGATTTTTGTGCCGAGCTTTGGCCCGAAAAATACGATTTTTGAGGGCAGGGAATGCTTGGCATAGGTCATTGAAAGGGTGATCATCGTACCCAAAAGCAGGGCGGTTACGGCCTGAAATGGATTTAAAACTCCGCTCTGGAGGAGGGCCCCTGTCAGCACATAGCCTGATGTAACGTCCACGAGCTGAATTGCGATTATCGTTATGGCCTCGCCTGGGAGGCCAAAGACGTGTGCCAGGGGCTCTGCCAGCTCACCGAACCTTTCCAGGTAACCCGTGGCCAGGAATATCACGGCAGCAGTATAGACCAGATAGAGGCGGGGAATAATCAGCTTCAGCGTCTTCATCGTACCCTCAACTGCATGGCGGATCTTTACCGAGTTAGTCTCGCTTGAGTGGTCTTCGCTCCCTGATATTGTCTTTTTGGTAGTTTTGATGAAAACCCTGCCGATGGCCACTGCTGAAAGCGTCATTATTAGCCCTATGGACATCCTTATCATGACGTACATGAGGCCTGTATAAAGGCCCAAAAGAGGGATTGCAACAGGCACCCAATAAGTGAAGAAATGGTGTATGTGATGGAAGAAGGTATTCATTATGGAGATTACAATGACCTGCGTGTCGTCCAGCTCTCCTTTCTGGTGGTGGTTGCCGAGCATGGAGTAGGAGGCAGTACCGCTGGCCAGGCTGGTGACGATAACGGCTCCGGATCCATCAGGCAGGTTTGCCCCCCTTATTAAAGGCTTTACAAGGAAGTCCAGGCGCTTTATAACGCCATATTCGCTAAGGAGGTTGGCAAAAAAGACCGCTATGACAATGACAGGCACTATCTTGACGGTAAGATAGATAACCCGTGATAAGATTTCTTCTTCTACTCCCACAGGATACACCTGGGGTTTTACTGACCTGCATGGATATTAATATTTAATTATTAGTCTATTATTGAGGAAGGTTTAATAATCAATGGTGAGGCTTATTTTATCTATGGATTTAACGGCCAATGACATAATGATAAAGGACCCTGTCACAGCCTCGCCCTCAGACATCATAGCCTCTGCCAAGCTGAGGATGATGAGGCAGGGCCTTGGAGGGCTTCCGGTTGTCAGGAATGGAGAGATGGTTGGCATTATCACACACAGGGATACCATACTTGTAGGAAA
>JAZGIK010000075.1:0-5342 GCA_036482035.1 Hydrothermarchaeaceae archaeon (SeqCode)
TGGCCGCGTGTGCGGCCACAGAGCTGGCCAGATTGCCTGTGGATGCGCACCCTAATGTATCGAAGCCAAATTCAAGGGCCTTGGAAATGGACACTGAAACGACCCTGTCCTTGAAAGAGAAGGTAGGGTTGACAGAATCGTTTTTGATATAGAGCTCATCAAGCCCGAGTATACCCTCCAGATTCTCTGCCCTTTGCAGGGGTGTAAAGCCCGTGCCCAGGTCTATTACTTTGCCGGTTACCGGAAGAAAATCCGAATAGCGCCAGATTGTATTTGGCCCTTTCTCTATGCGCTCTCTTGATACTTTCTCTTTTATCTCCTCATAATCGTACTCGACTTCAAGAGGCCCGAAACACTCCTCACATGTGTTCAGAGGTTCTATCGGATACCTCTCGCCGCAGTTTCTGCACTTCAGACCGATTAACATGACTTATGCACTGATTTATTACTACTATATATATTTTTTGTATAAAAATATTACTACTAATAATAAAGTAAGTTTTGACTTGTGAAAAAATTACAGCACCTCATCCATACTCCCACTCCTGTATCCCTGTATGTCAAGAGTAACGTAGGCGAATCCGAGATTTTTTAATTCTTTTACTATCTGGGCCCTGTTTTCAAGGATTGTGTGCATCTCTTCTTGTGGGACTTCGATTCTCGCAGTGCTGTCGTGGTACCTCACCCTCGTTTGCGAAAGCCCCAGGGCTCTCAAAAACGTCTCTGATTTCCCGATTCTTTGGAGCTTTTCCCCGGTAATCCTCTCGCCATAGGGTATCCTGGACGCCAGACAGGCCATTGCTGGCTTTTCGTGGACTGAAAGGCCAAACTCTTTCGCAATCTCCCGCACTTTTGCCTTTGTGATGCCGAGCTCCAGAAGCGGGCTTTTTACCCCTGCCTCTCCCATCGCCTTCATCCCGGGCCGGTGCTCTCTCGTATCGTCGGCATTTGCGCCGTCCACTATGCATGTGACATTGTATCTATGTGCAACCGCCTTTAAACCTTCGACGAGGCCTTTCCTGCAGTGATAGCACCTGTCCTCTGGATTTTTGACAAAAAGCGGATTTAAAAGCTCGTTTTCTGCGACCATCTCGTGTGCTATCCCCATCTCATCTGCGAGCCTTTTTGCATGGGCAAGCTCTGTGTTCGGGAAAGTCGTTGAGTCGGAGGTTACAGCTATGGCCCTTTCTCCCAGGGCCTCCCGTGCAGCCGCAGCAACAACGCAGCTGTCAACTCCTCCAGAAAAGGCGATTACTGCTCCCTCTTCACCCCTGAACCAGCCGACAAGCCGCTCTTTCATTTCAAAACTTCTGCCCATGGACCTTTTTGATGTCAAATTTTGCTGTATCCGCAATTGCCATTGCCGCCATAACGCCTGCCTGTACTGGATCGGAAACGACGAAGTCGGAGGCCTCCGGCACGGTGCCCGCCATGTTGAGAGATATTACTGGAATTCCATAGTCCTCTCTAAGCTCTTTCACTGCTTCTGTGACCTCGCCGCCCATCAGGGAGCCTGCCAGTACCAGTACTGCTGCCCTGTGCAGCCTCCCGACTGCCCTTACGGCCTCTGCGAGCTTCTCCTCCCCTGTGAGCGGGATTGTGTCAACGCTTATCCGCTCACCTCTAAGGTTGTGCCTGTCGGCCTCGCTCACGGCGCCCAGAACGACCTGCGCTACCTGCGCGCCGCCGCCTATGACGATTATCCTCTTGCCGTAAATCTGCTCGAACGGCTTGGACACGTCTGTCGATATCACGCCCTCCACAGCATTTAATTCGTCTGTCAGTGCGTCAATATCAGTAACGTCTTCCAGCTCAAAGTACATCTGCGTCTCCTCCTCGGTAGGGAAATGCTGGATATATTTTATATTGATATTTTTCTCTGCTATGATGGTCGTGATGTCCCTTAAAAGACCTTTCCGGTCTGTTGCAAAAACCGTTACGGCTACATTTTCCATGCATATAAATATGCAATAAGGATAAAAAGATTTGTGGTTGCGTTTATGAGAGTAATTGAGTTTAAAGACGGCAGAGTGGTAATCCTCGACCAGACGCTTTTGCCTCTGGAAACACAGTACATAGACTGCCAGGACATCGAGTGCATTGCAGAGGCCATAGAAAACCTGAGGGTCAGGGGCGCGCCGGCGATTGGGGTGGCAGCGGCCTTTGGGATGGCACTGACAGCTGTCAAAAACGCAGGAAATGACAGAAATGACGTGCTAAGGACTCTTGAGACTGCGAGAGCGCGGCTTAAAGGGACACGGCCCACGGCCGTGAATCTGGCATGGGCAGTTGAGCGGGTTTTTCAGAAAGCCGAGGCGTCGGAAGACCCGGTAGAGTCCGCAGTGAAAGAGGCTTTGAGAATCTACGACGAGGCCGTCGAATCTGACGAGCAGATAGGAGAGCACGGTGCAGAGCTTATCGGGGGCGGGGATGTAATACTCACGCACTGCAACGCAGGCGGGCTTGCAACCTGCGGTATCGGCACTGCCTTGGGTGTAATAAAAGCTGCGTGGCGCCAGGGGAAAAAGGTAGAGGTATTCGCAGACGAGACGCGGCCGCTGCTTCAGGGGGCAAGGCTTACTGCCCTTGAACTCGTAGAGGAGGGGATTCCCGTGACCGTGATTACAGACAGCGCGGCTGCGTTTGCAATGAAAAACCTCGGGATAACCAAGGTAATCGTCGGGGCCGACAGAATCGCGGCAAACGGGGACACAGCAAATAAAATCGGCACGTATGGGGTGGCAGTGCTCGCAAAAGAGCATGGTATTCCGTTTTACGTTGCCGCTCCGCTCTCGACAATTGACAGGGGCACGCTGACAGGCAGCGAAATCACAATAGAATTCAGGAGCACGGATGAGGTGGCCTTCTTCAACGAAAAACGCATTGTCGCGGAAGGTGCAAAAATAAAAAGTCCTGCCTTTGATGTCACTCCCAACAAATACATTTCAGGAATTATCACAGAACGTGGTGTGCTTGAACCCCCTTTTGAAAAGAGCATAAAGCGGGCCTTTGAACAATGAACAATAAAGTTGCTGCCATTGCATTTCTCGCTATTTTTAGTGTGGTCATTTTCCAGTATTTTCAAATTTCGGACCTAAAAGACGAAATCCGGGCAAAGGATATACTGAGCAGTGATTACAAAGAGCTCGAATCGGATTTTACGGAGCTGGAAGCAGAACTGAATCAGACGCGGCTGGAACTCGAGCAGGTGCAAATGTCTCTTAACATGTCGGAGGCGTCTCTAAAAGAAGCCGAGGTAGCTATAAGAGAGCTCAATTATTCAAAGAGCATTCATACGCACATACTTGGCGTGAAGGGCGACGAAGGTGTCGCAACCCCCCTCGAGATAGAGATTAAAAAGGGGACCGGCAGGGTGCTCATCGATATTGGAGATATATTTTTAGAAGATGATGTCCAAAGCACAGCAAAGACGGCATTTGCGCTGGCCGACGTAAAGTCAAAGGGGGACCTCGCCGAAAAGGACGCCACCATCCGTATCATAAACCCCTACAAAAAATCCCTCTCCATAAGCGGCATGAGCTCCGGCGCAATAATGACAATGGGCCTCATTGCACTTGGAAAAAATGCGACGTTAAAAAAGGACATCGCGATAACAGGCACGATTAAAGGAGACGGCAGCATAGGCCGTGTGTTGTATATAAGCCAGAAAGCAGAGGCGGCAAAGGCGCTGAATGCGACTGTGATGCTCGTACCTGAAGGTCAATGGATGCCTGTCTCCGGGATAGAGCTCATTGAAATATCAAATATAGAGGAAGCGATGGAGTACATGCTTGAGTAGCTATACAGAGGAAACCTCCTTCGCCAAGGTATCGATAAAAGCTTCCAAATGTTCTGCAGGAATTCTCACACCTGCCGCTGATGGATGCCCTCCGCCGGAGCCGTCGTACCTCAAAGCAATTGTTCTAAGGGCACGATTCAGGTCCAAGTGGAAGTCCCTTTTCTTTCTGACGCTTATGTCAACGTGACCGTCTCTTTTTTTGATGCCGAGTCCCAGAGAACAGCCCCCTATCCCCACAGCGAACTTTGCTGCTTTGGTGGGAGAAATACCTCTGGGTATGTCCCTCATGACTGCAACTCCGTTGTGTATGACCACATTATCGTGGACAAATTTGTAGAGCCTCCACTCCTTTTTTGTCGCGCTGATTGCTCTCTTTATTACCTTGTCCGACTCGCTTGGCATTTTTCCTTTGGATAGCTTGTTTATCATCTCTTTTTTGAAGGCATAATCGCCCTTTGACTCGCCAAGACACTGCGATAGGAGCCCTGCCTCGAGATAGATGGTCCTTCTATCGTAGGTGTCTATCTCGGTTTTTATGAGATGGTTTTCGTCGCAGTAATCTGAAATCGCGCCAAACAGAGCCACCCTTCTCGTCCCATCCGGGACCTTTTCTTTCAGCCATTGGTACGTTAGCTCTGATGCAGAGCAACTCTGGTCTATAATGACCTTTGTGCAGGGTAAATCTCCAGACAGTACTCCATCTGGTAGAGGATGGTGGTCTATATATACGGTCTTGCCCTGGCTTAGTCTTTCAAGCTCTTTAAAGATATCCTCCCTGTCCCTCTCCGAGAGCGCAATATCCAGTATGAATACCTCTTCATCGTTGCAGTTTTTCAGGTCTTTTAAAAGTCCTACCGGACTTGTAATCCAGACTTTCGCATTGGGATATCCTGCAAGTAGTACTGCCGCAGAACATATGCCATCTGTGTCTCCATGGGTGAAGACTGCAGTTCCCATAGCAATCTTTTTTTATTCCGGCGTATAAATATCTGTTTGATGAAGTTCGGAAATAGGGAAGTCGCCCCGGACGTAAGGATGCTCTCTGATATAACAGATGTCATTTATGACGGGGGCTGGCTTTCGAGCGCGGAGGATACAGAGCTTTACTACATGTACCGCGACCTCTATCTCAGCAGACGGGACAGGGGACTCATCCTGGAAAACCGGTTGAGATACGACATCACGGTTGTCCCGCCGCAGATGCTCGGTGTTGAGTACGTGAAGACGCTCGGACACTGCCATCCAGACGTCCCGGGTGCCGGAATGTCCTATACCGAAATATACGAAGTCTTGGAAGGCGAGGCCCATTATATGATTCAGAAAGGGCAGGGCAAGGTTGCAGACGTTGCAGTATTCAAAGCTGGCAGGGGCGACAAGGTCATAATCCCGCCCGACTATGGACATGTAACCATCAACCCCTCCAACAAGGTATTGAAGATGGCAAACTGGGTCTGCCGGGATTTTTCGTCGTCCTATGGCCCATACAAAGAAAAAAAGGGTGCGGCGTATTTTGAAATTGAGGGCTATGAATTCATAAAAAATC
>JAZGIK010000076.1:0-3676 GCA_036482035.1 Hydrothermarchaeaceae archaeon (SeqCode)
CATCGCCACGGGGATATCCTGTGTTTTCTTGTCTTCCTTGATTTTCTTGCACACAGTCCAGCCGTTATCGCCAGGCATCATAACGTCCAAGATGATTAAATCAGGCGTTTCCACTTTTAGCTTCTCGAAACAGTTCGTACTGTTCTTGGCTACCCTCACCTTGTGACCCTCCTTCTCCAGTATAATCTTCGTCAGAACCACTATTTCCGGTTCATCGTCCACCAGCAGTATCCTCGCCATTATATCATTCTCCTTTAGCAATGGGTAACGTGAAATAGAACTTGCTCCCCCTTCCGGGTTCGCTTTCAACGCCGATTTTTCCACCATATGCTTCGATTATCTCTTTCGCAGCAGTCAATCCCAAGCCCGTGCCTCCATAAACACGACTGGATGAACTGTCGACTTGATAAAACCCGTCAAAAAGTTTGGGCAGGTTATCTTCAGCGATTCCTATTCCTGTATCTGTAACGCTTATTTCAGCGAATTCCCCTTTTTGCATAGCTTCAATTGAAATTTTTCCGCCCTTTTTGTTGAACTTTATTGCGTTGTCTATTAAATTAATAAGCACGTTGTGCAGTCCTGTGAAATCTGTTTTTACATCTAAGCTTTCAGGAAGGTCGGTCTTTATTTCTATCTTGCTTTTCGTCGCTCTCGGGCGCACCTCATGCACAACTACTTCGACTGCCTTTGCCAAGTTAACGGTTTCAGATTTTAATCTTAATGCCCTTTTCTTGACCTTCGCAACGTTCAATAAGTCGCCCACGATTCTGTTCTGTTCATGCAGAGCTTCCCTGCCCATTGTAAGTAGCTCATTTCTTTTTTTCTCGTCCTTCTCCTCCATTGCCAGTTCTATTGCACCGCTGCATATGGTTATAGGAGTTTTGAGTTCATGTGAAACGTTTGAAATTATGTCGTCTTTCAACTTATCCAGCTCTTTGAGTTCCCCGTATGCCTCTTCCAAGTTTTCGTAAAGCACAGCTCTATCCACTGCCAGGCCAGCCTGCCTTCCAAACCTTGCCAAACGCTCGGCATCCTTTGTTGTAAGCTCCTTTTCGCTCCCGGCTCCTATCGTGCCTACCAGCTTGTCTCTTGCAAGCAGGGGTACGCCTATGCCGCATTTTATTCCTACAATTTTTGCTATTGCCGGGGCAAGGGTCCTCAAATACTTCTCGCTTGTATGGTTTTTTATAAGTTCAATAATGTCGGATGTTATTACAGGCTTCTTGGTCTCTACGGTCTTTGTCAGAAGGCTTCCCTTCAGCAGGGGCGCCTCATAGTCGAGTGCATTTGCTCCTGCCAGCCTCTCTGCCTTTGTAAGTATTTTCGAATCAATGGAATAGCTCTTGCAGGTTAGCGAATTTCTGTCCCTGTTCAGCAGGTAAATTGCACTCAGTTTGTACTCGAAGAGTGAGGTGAGGCCCTCCGTGATTGCCGCAAAGATTTCCTCCTGCTTTGCGCCTTTATTTTGTAGATTGTTCACTTTAAGGAGCAGCGCTACTTCTCTCTCAAACAGTGTATCTTCTGTTATATCTCTTACAATCTCGACTATCTGCACAACCTTGCCCTTCTCGTCTTTTATAGGAGAGGCAATTACTTTGACATAACGTTTATCTCCATTGTGGAAGTGCTCATGAACTGTACCCGGAAAGGATCTGCCTGCAGATATCTCTCTGACAGAGCACTTCCACTTTTTTTGGGGGCATGGCCGCTTTAGCCCGTGGTTTATCTCGTAGCAAGGTTTTCCGACTATGTCCTCCCTGGAGCGCCCCAGCATCTTACATGCAGCCGGATTAGCATCCTCGATAGTATAGTCTGGATTAACGAGTATGATGCCATCCGATACCGCTCCATAAACCTTTGTGTGGTTCTCTGACTTCAACTGGCTTAATTTCATTGGCACGGGTAATTTTAGTGGGTGGAGTATAAATAATTTACAATAAATTGACCGTATGATACTATTTCAATAACGTCAAAATGCAGGCGATATACGAAATAATCGACGAGTTAAAGTCAACTCTGCCCGAGCGGAAAGAACTGAACAGAATAAAAGCAAAGGTAGCAAAGAAATATAGCCTTAAAAAGATACCGACAAATGCCGATATCCTTGCGATGGTAGGGGAGGAAGACCTGCCGGTACTCAGACCCATATTACAAAAAAAGCCCATAAGGACCATATCAGGGATTGCGGTTGCAGCGGTAATGGCAAGGCCCTATCCTTGCCCCGGGAAGTGCATATACTGTCCTGTAGGTGAAAATTCGCCCCAGAGCTATACCGGGGAAGAGCCGGCAGCGTTGAGGGCCAAAAGGGCGAATTATGACCCATATAAACAAGTCTCTGGCAGACTCTCCCAGTTAAAGCAGATAGGGCACCCGGTGGATAAGGTCGAACTTATCGTAATGGGGGGGACATTTAACGCACAGCCGCCAGAGTACCAGGAATTGTTTGTAAAGAGATGCTTCGAGGCGATGAACGATTTTGGTACAGACGAATCTGAAGCGCAAAGCTTGAACGATGCGCAAATGCAAAACGAAACGGCTACAGTAAGGAACGTAGGGATGACGTTCGAGACCAGGCCTGATTTCGTGGGAAATGCCCAAATTGACAAGATGCTTGAATACGGCGTAACGCGGGTAGAACTCGGGGTACAGACGCTCAGGGATTCCACCTATGAGAGGGTGAACAGAGGGCACAAAATGAAAGATGTCATAAATGCAACAAAGATTCTCAGAGATGCCGGACTTAAGGTGGGCTATCACATGATGCCAGGGCTTTTTTCTGATTTTGATGAAGACCTTGAGATGTTTAGGACCCTCTTCGAAGATGAAAGGTTCAAGCCTGATTTCCTGAAGATTTACCCGACCCTCGTCATTAGGGGTACAGGGCTTTATGAATTGTGGAAGAGAGGGGAGTATCAACCATACAGCGATGAGGAGGCGATAGAGCTTATATTTAAGATAAAAGGCCTCATGCCAAAGTGGGTACGGACCATGCGCATACAGCGTGACATCCCAAAGAAGTTGATTGTGGCAGGGGTGAAGAAAGGAGATATAGGCGCGATTGTGCATGAAAAATTAAAGCAAAGGGGCACACACTGCAGGTGCATAAGGTGCAGGGACGTGGGGCATCTCACGTACAGAGGGGAGATTACAGAGGAGGAAAATGTGGAGATTTTGACAGAAAGATACAGAGCTGGCGGCGGTACCGAATACTTCATCTCGGCAGAGGATACGAAAAACGATGCACTCATTGCATATCTGAGGCTCCGACTTTCCAATCGCGTGATAGTAAGAGAACTCAGAGTTTTGGGGCCTATGGTGCCTATAGGGGACAGGGGAGAAGAAGCAGAGCAGCATAAAGGGTGGGGAAGCATGCTCCTCGAAAAAGCAGAGGGGATATCAACGAAAGACGGTAGGGAAAGCGTCCTTGTAACGAGTGCGGTCGGTACGAGGGAATATTACAGGCAGCGGGGATACAGGAGCCACGGACCATATATGGAAAAACCTTTAAAAGACTAAAACCATTTAGAAGTGGTGATTTGGATTTGGCGAAGATATCGATAATCGGCACTGGCTATGTTGGGCTCGTGACGGGCGTATGCTTTGCCGAACTTGGCAACAATATGGTATGCGTTGATGTGGACGAGGAGCGGGTTAAAAAGATAAACTCTGCAATTCC
>JAZGIK010000077.1:0-3488 GCA_036482035.1 Hydrothermarchaeaceae archaeon (SeqCode)
ATACAATATTATGTTGCGTGGAATAAAAAATTTTTCTTTTCAAAACTCGTCTATCCGCCTCTGGCTCAGAATCTCGCTCCTTCTCACGTACTCCTGCATCGGGACCTTGAGCCTTGTGCTTATGTCCGCCAGCGCTGCGTTGAGCGTGTCGAACTTCCTGGGCGGGTTCTCGAAGGCCTTCCTGACGTTCTCCCTGACCTCCCAGACGCCGACGGGTACTACGTACCCTTCGTAAATCTCCCGAAATATAATTGCGCACGCCTGCCTGCGAAGCTTTGCGAGGCCCTCCAGCACGCCGATCCTGCCGGCATAATACCCTCCGCCCTCTTTTAGAGCATAATCGCGGCGGCCCCTGTATCTCTCGCTCTCCTGGTTTATCGCGTAATCCTTGTATGCCATGGTCCACAGCGTGTCTGGCGCCCACGCCTCGAACTGCTCGAACTCCCACTTTATAGGGATGAGCAATATCTCGAAGTGATTTTCAAGGTAGGTGTTGTGGTACACCGTGTAATCGTTGATTTCCGGGTAATTTTTGATCTCGTTTATGAGGCGCTTGCCGACTATGTCGTCGACGGCGGTTATGCTCCACCTGGTTGGCACGAGCTTTTTCCTCTCCTCGAATCCCATAGCACCGGACGACAGCACCCTCGTCAGGTAATACACATCGTATCCAGATTTGTAAAGCGTGAACGCTGCATCGGATGCAGTGACCTCGTCATTGACCAGCGAGTCAACCTTCTGAGGGATTTTGGGGTTCTCTGCTATGTCAAAGTCCTTGAGGTTTGCACTTGGGCCCATTGGCTGTGAAATCGGCGAAAACGAGAGGCTGTACTTTGGCCTGGAGTGAAACAGCACTTCGGTGTCGACGGGCTTTACAGACAGCGCGAGCTCCTGTGCCTTCTCGACGAGCGTTGTCCTCTCCCTTACGCCCTGCCTCGCCTTCGACCTGACCAGCATGCTCCTGAACCGGATTATCTCGCTGAAATCGAGGCCGTACCACCTTCCAGGGTCGTCTAAAAGCGCTGCATCCCCGTGTTCCACCGAGGTCATGGGGCCCACGGATACATGCGGATACCCGCTCCAGCCCACGAATATGCTGGGGGAGGGCCCGAACATCGACTCTTTCAATTTACTTTCAATGGGGCTCTGCACGCTTATCTTCGAGAGTAGCGGGCACGAGGGCCTGCCGCACAGAAGGCGCCCGCCCTTGCAGGTCAGACAGAGCTTCCTGCTCATGGGCCTCTGCTCGTGTATTGCGCTTACAATCTCGCACGTGGGGTCCCGCCATTTTTGCATGATTGTGGTTTGCACCCGGACGTATTAAAAGTATGCGACAGAGCATGGGAAAAGAGATAACACTTTAAAAAAACTTTATATAGTTAATGTTTCTAATTAGAAACTGCAACGTTTTTAGGAGGTTGGAGTTTCATGCCGAGAAAAAAGCAAGAAGTTCAGACAGTGAGGGTCCCGACAACGCTCCCTATTGGAATGGTCGAACTCATTGACTCTATAATAAGGGAAACGAGGGAATTCAAGAGCCGGTCCGACTTTCTTGAGAAAGGCGCTTTCATACTGATTGACAAGGTTATTGTACAAGGGGATAGATCAAAAATTCTCATAGAAGGAAAAAAGCAGTGACCCTGTCTTCTACTTTTCTAGATTTTTGATTGATGGGATAAATTTTAAATAATTTGCAAAGTGGAGGAGGTATCATGAAGCGAATCTACATGGACCACGCTGCCACGACGCCCGTGGACCCGAGGGTAGTGGAAGCGATGGCACCCTGCTTCTCCGAGAAATACGGCAATCCGTCATCGCTTTACAGCGCTGCCCGGGAGGCAAAAATGGCGATGGAAGAGGCGCGAGCAGAAATCGCGGCACTGATAAACGCAGGGCCAGAGGAGATCATCGTTACTTCAGGCGGCACGGAATCCAACAACCTCGCACTCAAGGGGACAGCGTTTGCGAAGAAGAAAGGGCACATCGTTACTTCGGCAATCGAGCATCACGCGATTCTCCATCCTCTGAAGTGGCTTGAAGAAAGGGGGTTCAAGGTCACATACCTGCCAGTCAGCGAAGACGGGATTTTGGATGCAGAAAGCGTCGCTGATGCTATCCGGAAAGACACGATTCTGATATCCATCATGCATGCCAACAACGAAATCGGCACAATACAGCCGATAGGAGAAATAGGCAATATCGCGGCTGAACGCGGCATTTACTTCCACACGGATGCGGTCCAGAGTGTCGGTAAAATACCTGTGGACGTGGAGAAGATGAAAATCGGCATGCTTTCAATATCCTCGCACAAACTCTATGGCCCCAAGGGAGTCGGCGCACTCTATCTGAGAAAAGGAGTAAAAATAGACCCTCTGCTACACGGCGGCGGGCACGAAAGAAAAAGGAGATCCGGCACTGAAAACGTTTCCGGAATCGTCGGTTTTGGAAAGGCATGCGAAATTTCGAAAAAAGAGATGGGCAAAGAAGGTAAGAGGCTCACACAGCTCAGGGACCGTCTTATCAAGAACGTGCTCAAGATTGAAAATTCGTGGCTGAATGGCCACCCGAAAAAGAGGCTTCCGGGAAATGCGAACTTCGGGTTCAAGTTCATAGAAGGGGAGTCCATTATATTAGAGCTGGATTTCAACGGTATTATGGCAAATACCGGAAGCGCCTGCTCCACTTCGAGCCTAAAACCTAGTCATGTGCTGACTGCAATCGGCCTTAGGCCTGAGTACACGCACGGCTCTTTGAGGGCGACTCTCGGAAGGCAAAATACAAAAGAGGAAGTGGACTATGTTATCGAGACCCTGTCAAAAGTAGTCAGCAGGCTCCGAGAGATGTCGCCATTCAAAAAGGATTTTGGAGAATACGAAAAGGCCCTCGGCAGAGAGCATTAGGAGGAGATACATGTACAGCGATAAACTGATGGAACACTTCAGAAACCCAAAAAACATGGGTAAAATGAAAAACCCGGACGGTGTGGGAAAGGTAGGAAATCCTGTCTGCGGCGACGTGATGTACCTGTATATCCGTGTCAAAAATGACCGCATCGCAGACATCAAGTGGGAGACGTTCGGATGCGCAGCTGCGATAGGCACATCGAGTATAATAACGGAACTTGCAAAGGGGAAGACGCTGGGCGAGGCGCTGAAAATTACCAAGCAAGACGTCGCAGATGAACTGGGCGGCCTGCCGCCGATAAAGATGCACTGTTCGGTCCTGTCGACAGACGCCCTCAAAGGGGCCATAGAGGATTACAGGAGCAAGCAGAAAGGCAAGAAGAAACCTGCAAAAAAGAAGGTCAAAAAAGCAGCGCCCAAGAAAAAACCTGCAAAAAAGCTGGCCAAGAAAACAAAGAAAAAGAAAGGGAAGAAATGAAGAAGGCAGTAGTGCTTTTAAGCGGGGGGCTGGATTCTACCACGCTTTTATACTGGGTGGTGAAACAGGGGTATGAGCCATACGTGCTGAGCTTCGACTACGGGCAG
>JAZGIK010000078.1:0-2702 GCA_036482035.1 Hydrothermarchaeaceae archaeon (SeqCode)
AGGATGGTCTGAGGCCGAGGGGGAGGAGGAAGAGGAAGAAACAGAATGGGCAGAGGCCGAAGAAGAAATAGATACGGATGAAGAAACAGAGGGCGGAAAATCATTGGAAGAGGAAAAAACTGTCGATTAGAAGTCTTTAGCTTTTCTTTTATTATTATAGTATCATGTTTTGCATAATTGTTGTCATTTTTGGTGTTTTTGGCCATTTATAGAATTTTTTACTTTTTTCGCTAAAGAGTGGATGCCCTGATTCTCCAGGAGCTTTCGCGTGACGGGATTGTGCTGGAGATATGCTCCGTATTTGGCTGTCCTCCCGACTTTCGGGACGTCGAGATTCATCCGGAAGTCTACAGAAATGTCATGTTTTGTCCCGTATATCTGTGAGGCCTGCCAGATGTGATTAATCTGCGATGGGTCAACGCCTGCAACCCTGCAGGCGGCCATGTCGAGAGCGACCACGTCCCTCGAGGCCATTAAAAAGTCTGTCCTCTTAACCCTGCCCCCCGTCGGTCCGCCCCGGTCCATGCTGTAGATGCCGTCGAGTATGTTTATCCGGGGCTTTATTACCTCCAGTATGTCCAGCAGGGTCGAATCAATTTTGTGGTGGTACCGCGATTTCTTTTTATCCTGTATGAACCCGAACAGGTTTTTTATGCCCAGTGTTATGCCGGTGAGCGTATGGGTCTTGAAAACAGGCACGTTTATCACGGCGGACTCGAGGGCGATCCTCGGCAGGTTCAGCCCCCTGTGAGTGTGTGTCTCCTCATTTGAAAGATTCAAAAATTCGCAGTCCAGCGGGAAGTCGGCCATTATTTTTGCGTTGTCCTTGAACGTGGAATCGGTCTCGCCTATAAATACGTCTTCGGTCCTCCTTTTTGCCAGATTCACTATCGCCCCGAGCAGCTCCATGTTTGTAGTAACCCCGTCCTCGTAATTCGCGCAGAAGTTCGGCTTTATCAGTACCCTGTCCCCTTCCTTTATTGCCTTTTTCCACTCTAAAAGGTCGAAAAGCTTCTGCACATCCTTTTCCAGGTCGGTGACCTTCTCAAAATAGACTGACACGTAATTACACTGCGAAATTACCGTTTGAAAACCGAAAAACAAAACTATTTACTGAACCTGACGAAGCCCTCTAGGTCCATGCGGTAAGATAGATTTTTAACAGTAAGTGTAAACTAAAAAGCATGAAGCTCGGTGCAATGAACAATCCCGAGAGGAGCGTTACAAAGGAGATAAAGCTCTTTGGAGATATGGGGTTTGATTTTGTCGACTTGGCCATAGAGGGACCAAGAGCAGGACCAGAAAAGCTGGCGGAGAAGGAGAGGGAGATTAGAGACCTCCTATCCACCTATGACATGTTCGCCGTTGCTCACGTGCCCTGGTTCTTCGACATAGGCCATCCCTACGAGGCCGTGCAGGAGGCGTTCTTGAAGGAAGCCCGTAAGGTCATTAAAGTTGCCGCCAAATTCGAGATTGAAAAAATAGGGTTGCATATTCTGAAACCAAAGGGCCTGTTCGGGGACAAGCTGGGTCGCAACATAAAAGGCATCAAGGAAATTGTAAAAGAAGCCAGAGATTATGGGACGGTTATCTGCGTGGAGAATTTGGACCTCCTCACCTTCGGCATTGAGGATTTCCGGCGTATTTTCAATGAGGTGCCCGAGGCGAAGTTCCTCTATGACATCGGTCATGCGAACCTTGGAATCCGAGAGGAAGACGAGATCTTCCTTTTCCTCAGAAATTTCAAAGATAAACTGATCCACGTCCACGCCCACGATAATCTAGGAGGAACGGGAGTAGCAGACGACCTGCACCTACCCATCGGGGTTGGTAATATCGACTGGAAAAAGATGGTCAAGGATATCAAAAAGGTCTACCACGGCACCATAACATTGGAAATCCACGCACATGATAGGGATTATCTGAGGATTAGCAGGGAGAAGTTTTTGAGGCTCTGGAAATGATGTTCAAATCCTGGAGTAGCCTTAGCACTCAAAGCTCGTGCCACTTTGGATGAAGGAGCACCGGTATTGCATCTTTATCTTATTTTTGATTTTTTCTTGATGTCTTTGTATTTTTCCTCTCCCAGGCACTTTTCCGCGTAAGAGCAGTATTCCACGCAGGAGTTGATGTCGGTGTAGACCACCTGCCCGCAGTTGCATTTTGCCTGTGTTTCGTCTGTGAATATTTCAACCTCTTCTCCGCATTTCGGGCAGGTCAGCAGTTTTATGTTTGGCCTCAATATGCCTGCGCTGCCGGGGCATTTCGCGTCCATTTTTCTACATCCTATTCTTTAATTGTACCATCGCTTCTGATTACCACGTGCTTCAGGGGGATATCCCTGCCGGATTCGCGGAGCGCTTCTTCGGTGATGCCTATGAGGCCGCTGCAGCACGGGACCTCTATTATGGCGACGGTTATGGATTTTAAATCGTTCGCCTCTATTATGGACTTCAGCTTTTCTTTATGTGCATCTATGTCGTCGAGCTTCGGGCAGCCGACTGCAACGGCCCTGCCTTTCAACAGCTCCTGATGGTAGTTTGCATATGCAAACGGCACGCAGTCCGCAGTCACTAATAAATCTGCATCACTGAAGTACGGCGCGGCCGGCGGGACGAGATGCAACTGCACTGGCCACTGGCGAAGCTCTGACTCCAGCTCTGTTTTAGGGGCATCTATATCTCCTTTTTTGTCCCTGAGAT
>JAZGIK010000079.1:0-2475 GCA_036482035.1 Hydrothermarchaeaceae archaeon (SeqCode)
GATGAAGACGATGCAAAGACGATTTTTTTCACATTCGAATTGAGGGAGGCTCTGAGGATATTCAGGGTTCCAGTGGTATTGACTTCATAGGATTTGAAAGGGTTTTCAACAGAGACTCTAACGCCTGCCTGGGCCGCCTCGTGTATTACATAATCGGCTTCTTTTATAGCCTTCTCTACAATGCCTTCATCTGTTACGTCTCCGCGAATCAGCTCAAAATTTTCGTTTTTTAGAAAAGGGGTTATGTTCTCATGCTTTGACTCTGGATCGTAATAAGGGTCAAAACTGTCTAAGCAGGCGACTTCCTCGTTTTCCTCTAACAACCTCTCTATGATGTGAGAACCTATGAAGCCTGCCCCGCCAGTTACAAGATACTTCATGTTATCAGATTCTGAACAATATATTTAAACCTTGTGCGGAAATTAATCTAGACAGAGGAACGAATATGAAATGGTCTGGACGGATAGAATCAAGAAACTTAACTATTTCTGTCTTTGGTATGGGCTATGTAGGCCTTCCAACCGCGTTGCATTTTGCAAAAACGGGGTTCAATGTGATAGGGGTGGACATTGACGCTGATATGGCGGATAGGCTGAATAAAGGAGTCCCGCATCTAAAGGAATTAAAGTTAGATAATATGTTAAAAGATGCACTGAAAAATAAAGGATTTTATGCAACTACCGATGGAACAGGAGCAACTGAAAAAGCAGACGTAATTCTGATATGCGTTCCTACCCCCGTGGATGAAGCAAAGACTCCCGACCTAACGTACGTTACCTCTGCAAGTGCAGCTATTGCTAAAGGACTGGGCAAGAATAAGCTAGTTGTGTTAGAGAGCACCGTTTATCCCGGCTGTTGTGAAGACATCGTAAAGCCCGTACTTGAGGGAAAAGGGCTGATGGCCGGAAAAGACTTTGGACTGGCACATGTGCCAGAGAGATATAACCCCGGGGATCTAGAACGTACACTGGAAAAGATGGTCAGAGTAGTCGGGGCTATTTCTGAACCCTGGGCCAAGATAACCGCCGAGATATACGAGACCATAGTACCTAAAGTCCATATCGTAAGAGATTTAAAGACTGCTGAAGCGGCCAAAATAATAGAAAACGTCCAGAGGGACCTGAATATAGCCCTGATGAACGAGTTTGCATTGATATTCAGAAAGCTAGGTGTGGATGTATTTGAAGTTATTGAAGCAGCAGGCACAAAATGGAACTTCGTGAAGTACTATCCAGGGGCAGGCGTTGGAGGGCACTGCCTTCCGGTGGACCCATATTACCTAACCTACAAGGCAGAGGAACTCAACTATCGCCCTAAAATAATCCTCGCAGGAAGGGGTGTTAACGATTCCATGCCTGAGCACATCTTCGATCTGGTGGTAGAAGGATTAAATGACGCAGGCAGGGCCGTCAAAGACTCCAAGGTAGTAATTTTAGGAGTTTCATATAAGAAGAACACGAGTGACATGAGAAACTCTCCGAGCAACGAGGTTATAAAATTACTAGAGGATAAAGGGGCAAGGGTTTATACCTTCGATCCCTGGATTGAGAAAGAAAAGACGGCTGAAATAAGTACCATGTATTCTGACTTTGATGAAGTTGTCGAAAAGGCAGATTGTCTGGTCCTACTAGTAGATCACGATGAGTTTAGAAATCTGGATTTAAACATGATAAAAAGTAAAGCGAAGTCGCCATGCGTAATCGTGGACGGGAAGGGTTTCTTTGATCCTTCAAAACTAAAGTCTTCGGGATTTGTTTACAAAGGAGTGGGCAGACCTGAGCAGTAGAGTACTGGTCACTGGCGGTGCCGGATTTATTGGCAGCAACCTCGTTGAAAATTTGTTAAGCCTAAATTATGAAGTTATTGTGCTTGACACTCTAGAAACTGGAAAGCTTGAAAATGTAAAAGAATTCAAAGATCGTGAGTTTAGGCTTATAAAAGGAAGCATATTGGATATTGAAGTATTAAGAGATGCGCTTAAGGGCGTAAAACACGTCTTTCATCAAGCGGCTCTCCCCAGTGTTGCTAGAAGTGTTCGTGACCCGGTCAAAACTGATGAGATAAATGTCGCTGGAACGTTAAACGTGCTAAAGGCGTCGCTGGATGCGGGCGTGGAAAAGGTTATCTTCGCCTCTTCTTCGTCTGTATATGGCGATACTCCAGAATTGCCTAAAAAAGAGTCTATGTCATGCAACCCAAAATCGCCCTATGCAGTGACGAAGGTTATAGGAGAGCACTATGCAAGGGTTTTCTATGAGATATATGGCTTAAAGACAGTCTGTCTTAGATACTTCAACGTCTATGGACCAAGGCAAGACCCCCAAAGTGAGTACGCAGCGGTGATACCCAGGTTTATCTATTTTGCATTAGAGAGCAAAGATTTGCCCATATTCGGGAACGGAAAGCAGACTAGGGACTTTACCTTTATAGGAGACGTGGTGGAGGCAAATTTGCTTGCGATGGAAAAGGAAAAGG
>JAZGIK010000080.1:0-2302 GCA_036482035.1 Hydrothermarchaeaceae archaeon (SeqCode)
CATACCAGGGCCGCGGCTCGGTCCGAGGACAATTGTCGCAAGGATGTATGGGGTGCAGGACATTTCAATGACTTCTACGTTATTCGGCACTGTGGTACTTGACTTTGGAATCCCGGGCATAGCGGTATTTGCGGTCTGTCTCGGCTTTGTCGTGGGGCTTGCATACAATGCGATGAAGAATACAAGGGGGGCTCTCCCGACAGGCATATTCTCCCTGCTCATTGCATACACTCTCGTAGGGATTGAGACAGGGCTCGTGGATTTAATAGTATTCGTATTATTTTTCACAAGCTTTTTAATCTTGGTGAACCCTAAACGGTAGCATGCGAGTGCTTTTAATAACGCAGTGGGGCACCGAGGGAGGTATATCCACTCATGTCACACGTCTGATGAATCATTCCAAGAACGATTTCGAGGTCGTTACGTATCCGCGCTTCGTAAGCGTTCCACTCTTGAGGGCGTTTTCTTTTGTG
This sequence comes from Hydrothermarchaeaceae archaeon (SeqCode), assembly GCA_036482035.1. Classification (GTDB taxonomy): domain Archaea; phylum Hydrothermarchaeota; class Hydrothermarchaeia; order Hydrothermarchaeales; family Hydrothermarchaeaceae; genus JAHJSX01. Next base: position 474 of record JAZGIK010000080.1, read on the forward strand.
CTGTTCGGATTCTTTCGAGGGATTTTCAGGGACTTTGACATTATCCATGCCCACTATGCGGCCCCGCAAGGCTTTTTGGGCCTGCTTCTAAAATACACCAAAAGAAGACCGCTTGTTATAACGGTTCACGGTTCTGACATAACCGTGCTGTCAAAGAGCTCTGTTTTTAGACCAATCTTGCGATTCGTCCTGAAAAACGCAGACAGGGTCATCGCAGTAAGCGCATTCCTGAAGAGAGAGGTGGAAAAGCTGGGAGTGCCTGAAGGAAAGGTCGAGGTGATATATGGAGGGGTGACAATCTCCAAAGAAGGGGAAGCATTCGATATGCCTGGCAAGGTCATCGCGTTCGTCGGCAGCCTTGTGCCCCAGAAGGGCGTTGACACTCTGATAGAGTCAGTCAAGGGAATTAAAATAAAAGACACAAACCTCGCAATCGTTGGCGGCGGACCGGAGAGGAAAAGGCTTGAAGCCCTGGCAGCAAGCATGGGTAACATACAGTTTCTCGGAAGACGAGAAGGTCTAAAGGACATCCTTACAAAAAGCGACGTGCTGGTGCTACCATCGCGGGAAGAGGGATTTGGCCTCGTTTTGCTTGAAGCGATGGCACTGGGGACACCCGTTGTAGCTACAAACGTAGGAGGGATACCAGAGATTGTAGAAGACAGAGTAAGCGGCATTTTGGTTGAAAAAGACAATCCAGAACAGCTGGCAAGCGCCATTTCTAAGGTACTGGAAGACGAGGAGCTGAGGAAAGCCATTACTGAAAACGGAAGGGAAAAGGCAAAGAGATTCACATGGGAGAAGATGGGCAATGAAGTCGATAGATTATATGAAGACATTGGAGCGAGCGCTTAGACCTGAAATTTCGGTTCCGGCGGTTTACATTCTATTCATGGCATTCGCTTCCATCGCATATATCCTGCCGGAAACTAGTAAATATTTGCTAAAGCCGCACGGCCCCTTTTTGAAGCCGGGACTTTTGACATATGCTATAGCCATCTTATCAGCATTTATTCTCTCTGGATCAGCACTCTTGGGCAGGAGGCTCTTAATTAAAAAGGAAGTGACATTGGCATCTGCATTTGTTGTGGCATTCCTGGCCCTCTATCTGACCTTCGATGCACCAGTAATAGCTGTACTGGCAGCATCCGGCGGGTTTACCGTGCTCTTGTTTTTTATATCAAAAAAAATGGACGATGCAAATATAACCTGGGTTGCCTTTTCTATCGCGACGGCTGCATCGCTTTCGATATTATATAGAGGGGTGCCGCTGTTGACCGCTGTGTCACGCGAGGCCGCGGCAATCGACCCGTCGAGGGCCATCTTCCACGGGTTCGCGGTCCTCAGTGCAGCATTTCTGATTACCTTCTATAGAAAGAGAGTCGCCATCGGCGGCATTTTATTTCTTTTGACGATAGCCATCCTCTCGGGATTCAAATCTGACGCAATAGCGGTAATTGCATCTGCAAGCATTGCAGGTCTTCTGCTCAAAAGAGTCACGTTAAAGGAAATCGGAGCTGGTGTCATAGCGGTCGTGTTGATTCTGGCGCTCGCCGGCACGTATATAGCGGAGGCCACATATACAACATGGAGCATCCCGAAGGCATACTACATATTTTACAGGGCGGGGCTGACCTTTTCGGTGTTTGACAGAATCGTGGGGATTGCCTTTCCGTTCGGCCATCTGCACGGTGCGGCACTCCTTGACGCAACCCAGATGATTGTCAGCATAAAAGTCCTGCCAGAGCTTTATACAGCTCCGCACATAATCACGTCCACTTTAATCGGTCCAGGAATGCTCGACTTCGGCATACCTGGAGCGTTTGCGA
>JAZGIK010000081.1:0-11430 GCA_036482035.1 Hydrothermarchaeaceae archaeon (SeqCode)
GCCACCTTCTCCCCGCTTACGAAATCGACGAGTGTTCTCAACGCTTCACATACGTCTTCTTCGCATTTATCTATTTCACACCTGTCCACCATTTCTCCTCGTCTAATATATTATTACAATTAACTATGCTTTAGAATATACTCATTAATTAAATAACCGTCGGTAGTGCATAAACCTCCAACCCTCCAAAACATTTATAAATGATTAATAATTAATCGATTTGTGGTGGTTGGTAGGTAGTATATTACTAACTGGAAGAATTAAAATAAATAAAAGGAGGTATAATATGCCAAGCTATGTAATGATGGAAAAGTGCGACGGATGCAAGGGGCAAGACAAGACAGCATGCATGCATATCTGTCCTAACGATCTGATGGTGCTTGACAAAGACGGTTCAGTGACCGGGAAAGAGATGATGGCATACAACAGGGCAGCGGACATGTGCTGGGAGTGCTACAACTGCGTCAAGATTTGCCCGCAGGATGCTATGGACGTAAGGGGATACGCAGATTTCGTGCCGCTGGGCGCGAGCGTTGTGCCACTGAGAGGCACGGAGGACATTATGTGGACTGTAAAATTCAGGGACGGGTCTCTAAAACGATTCAAGTTCCCGATAAGGACCACACCCGAGGGTTCGGCTGTGCCGGACGGTGGATTCGGCAACACACAGACAGATTTGAACGACGAGCACCTTATCACAGAGCCAGACTCAATCGACGGGCAACCGCTAAAAACGCCACAAAAATAAGAGGTGAAAAAAATGGTTTTAAATATTGATGAATTTGAGACGGTTGAAGTAGAAACTGACCTTTTGATTTTAGGCGGGGGAATGGCTGGAGCTGGTGTGGCCTTTGAGGCAGCCCAGTGGGCCAAAGATAAGGGCCTTTCAGTGACATGGGTTGAAAAATCAGCCATAGACAGAAGCGGTGCCGTTGCCATGGGGCTTTCGGCCATCAACACCTATGTCGGGCTGAGAGAGGGCGACAACACCTGTGAGCAGTTTTTAGAGTACGTACGAAAGGACCTCATGGGCGGCGTCAGAGAGGATTTGGTATATGACATTGCAAGGCACGTGGACGGTACGGTGCACCTGTTCGAAAAATGGGGTCTCCCGATATGGCTGAACGACGACGGCTCATACGTGCACGAAGGCCGGTGGCAGATTATGCTAAACGGGGAGTCCTACAAGGTAATTGTATCCGAGGCCGCCAAGAACAGCTTTGCAGAGCTCGGCGATAAAGGCGAGATCTACGAAAGGGTGATGATATCCCATCTGCTTCTGGACGAGAGCAAGGACAACACAATTGCCGGCGCTGTAGGCTTCAGCACGCGAGAAAACAAGTTCTACATTTTCAAGGCCAGATCCGTATTCTGCGGAATGGGTGGAGCAGTCCATATATTCAAGCCCCGCTCAACCGGTGAAGGTCTCGGAAGGGCATGGTATCCGCCATGGAACTCCGGCTCGACCTACGCACTGTGCTCGCTGGCCGGTGCCGAAATGACCCAGATGGAGGTAAGGTTCATCCCTTCGAGGTTTAAAGACGGCTACGGCCCGGTTGGCGCGTGGTTCTTGCTGTTTAAGGCGATGGTAAAGAATGCCTATGGCGAGAACTACATGGAGACCAGGGTAACAGAGCTTGAGAAATGGATGCCATACGGAGACGGAAAACCCGTACCGACATGCCTGAGAAACCACCTGCAGATGCTGGACAACCTGGAAGGCAAAGGCCCGCATTACATGATGACCAACGAGGCCATCGAGCGTCTTGCAGCCGAGGGTGCGGACCTTAAAGAACTCGAAGCAGAAGCATGGGAAGACTTTCTGGACATGACCATCGCCCAGGCGGTACTATGGGCAGGTCTGAACATAGCACCAGAGAAGACACCTTCAGAAGTACTCCCGTCAGAGCCTGTCTTTATCGGCTCCCACGCTGGAAATACCGGCGCCTGGGTAAGCGGCCCCCCGGATATTGCTCCTGAGGAATACCAGTGGGGATACAACCGCATGACCACCGTTAACGGGCTTTTCTCAGCCGGTGACGGTGTTGGAGCATCAGGCCACAAGTTCTCCTCCGGTTCCTATACTGAGGGAAGAATGGCCGGGAAGAACATGGTCAGATATGCGGTTGAGAACACGGATGCGCCAACAGTCAGCGCCGACACAGTATCCAAGATGACGGAGACCGTGCTGAAACCTGTCAAGGTGTTCGCGGATAACTGCGGCTATACCTCTGACCCACAGGTGAATCCCGAGTACATCAGGCCACATATGATGATGTTCAGGATCAATAAGATCATGGACGAGTACGTCGGCGGATCGGGCACCAACTACACCACCAACGCAAAGTACATGGCAAGGGGCCTGGAGCTTCTTGACTTCCTCAGGGAAGACACAGAGAAGCTTGCTGCCGAAGACCTCCATGAACTGATGAGGTGCTGGGAGAACGTCCACAGGATGTGGACAGGCGAGTTGCACTTGAGACACGTACTGCACAGAGAAGAGACCCGATGGCCTGGCTACGTCTACAGGTCTGACTTCCCGAGTCTCGACCAGGATAACTGGAACGTGTTCAACAACTCGAGACGCGACCCCAAGACCGGCGAGTGGGAAATGAAAAAGGTGGAAATAAAGCACTTAATCTAATCGATTATGTGTGACCAGGCGTATAACGCCTGGGTCTTTTTTTCTTTTTTATTTTTTAAATAACGCTAAAGGTGGAGTAAGACAATGAGTGAAGATAAAGTAGCAGCGAACGGAACCATTCTAGTTGTAGGGGGGGGAATCAGCGGGATTACCACTGCAGTTGAAGCGGCTGAAACCGGGTATGACGTGGTGCTCGTTGAGAAAAATCCGTATCTGGGTGGAAGGGTGGCCCAGTTGACAAAATACTTCCCGAAGCTTTGCCCGCCCTACTGCGGGCTGGAAATCAATTTGAGAAGGATTAAGCAAAACCCCCAAATCAAGTATTATACTTTGGCAGAGGTTGAAAGCGTGTCCGGTGAGCCAGGGGGTTACGACGTAAAGGTCAAGATAAATCCCAGATACGTGAATGATAACTGCACGGCCTGCGGCAAGTGTGCAGAGGTGTGCTCCACGGAAATCTCGAATGAGTTTAACTTCGGCATGGACAAAATCAAAGGGGCCTATCTGCCTCACGAAATGGCATTCCCGTTCACGTACGTGCTTTCACCGGAGATAATAGGTACGGATGACGCACAGAAATGCGCAGACGCATGCAAATACAATGCCATCGATCTGGAGATGCAGCCTGAGTCGATTGACTTAAAGGCTGGCTCCATTGTATATGCGACTGGCTGGAATCCCTTCGATGCATCGAAGATCGAGAATCTTGAATATACTGCTCAGGAAAATGTAATAACAAATATGATTATGGAGAGGCTTGCTTCCCCGAACGGGCCAACCGATGGCAAAGTCTTGCGCCCATCGGACGGAAAGGAGGTTGGAAGCGTTGCCTTTGTACAGTGCGCGGGCTCAAGAGATGAAAATTATCTTTCCTACTGCTCGGCTGTTTGCTGCCTGGCTTCAATGAAGCAGGCAACCTACGTCAGAGAGCAATATCCAGATTCCAAAGTGTACATATTTTATATAGACATACGCGCACCCGGCAAGTACGAGCTGTTCTATCAAAACCTACAGAAGGACGAAAATGTCTCGTTCATAAAAGGAAAGGTTGCCCAGATTAACGAGGACCCGGGAACAAAGGATTTAGAAGTCGTGGCTGAAGATACGCTGACACTCAAAAAAGTCAGGCAAAAGGTTGACATGGTCGTGCTGGCCACCGGTATGGTTCCTGCCACAGATAATCTACAAAACATAGACCGCGACGACTCAGGTTTTGCAGTTGCAGACCTGGAAAAGCCAGGGATATACGCAACGGGCGTCGCAAAGAAGCCCATGGATGTGGCCTCATCCGTTCAGGACGCCACCGGAGCGGCCCTTAAGGCCATTCAAACAGCGAGGGATTAAAATGGAAGGACAGCAAGAAGCACAGGAAAAGAAAACCTGCACTTACATTTGCACTGGATGCGATATAGGAGAGTCCCTTGATATAGAGCAGCTATCCAAGGTTGCCAGTGAAGAACAGAAGGTAGAGGTCAAAACCCATGACCACCTATGCGGTGAAGAGGGCGCAGGTGTTATAAAGGCAGACATGGATGGCGGAGTCAATATAGTAGTGATAGCGGCCTGTTCGCCTCGTGCGAAGGTGGATGTTTTCTCTTACGATCCCCTCACTGTTATTACGGAGAGGGTAAACCTTAGAGAGCATGTGGTCTGGTGCCAGCCGCCCAACAACGAAGACACCCAGATGATGGCCGAGGACTACCTGAGAATGGGCATTATCAAGGTCAACAAGTGCGAAGTTCCCGAACCTTTCAGCGAGGAGATGTCGAAGGCGATTCTCGTTGTCGGCGGAGGGATTACCGGGCTGACTGCTGCCGCAGAGACTTCAAAGGCAGGATACGAAGTTGTGTTAGTCGAAAAGGCCCCTGAACTTGGAGGGTATGATGCAAAGGTTCACAAACAAATCCCCAAGACCCCTCCCTACGAGGAATTGGAAGAGCCAGACATCCAGTCCAAGATTAAAGCAGTTGAAGAGGACAGCAACATCAAGGTCTTCACCGGAGCCAAAATCGAGAAAATTGAAGGGTCACCGGGCATGTTCGATGCCCACATCAAACAAAACGGCAGCTCCGAAACCGTTAAAATCGGTGCCATTGTGCTGGCCACAGGATTTGTCCCCTACGACGCTTCCAAGCTTTCTCATCTCGGATACGGGTTGCAGAACGTTGTCACCAACTTCGAGTTCGAAGAGATGGCAAAAAACGGTGAACTCGCCAGCAAGGCCCCCAAGAGTGTGGCTTTCATCCAGTGCGCAGGTTCGAGGGACGAAAACCACCTGCCCTACTGCTCGACTGTATGCTGCATGACATCCCTGAAGCATGCCAAATATGTCCGTGATATGGACTCAAATGCACTGGCATACATACTTTACAAGGATATGAGGACTCCAGGCCAATACGAAAACTTCTACAAGAGTGTGCAGGATGATGAAGGAGTCTTCCTGACAAAAGGAGAGGTTGTCAGCGTAGGAGAAAGCGGCGACGGTCTGGTTGTCGAGGCCGAAGACACACTGCTGGGTGAAAAAATCAAGATAAAGGCCGACCTCGTGGTACTGGCGACGGGTATGGTTTCGGCAACCGCTATCGAGGTCGAAGGTCCTGAGGTGGAGGAGGAAGCTGCGGAAGGAGAAGAAAAGAAAGAAGAGGAAGAAGAGGAAGGACCGACAGACGTCATAATCCCGTCGGATACACTGAACCTTGATTACAGACAGGGACCAGAACTCCCTGAGCTGGATTACGGATACCCTGACTCTCACTATATCTGCTTCCCATATGAGACCCGCAGGGCAGGGATATATGCTGCCGGACCTGTGAGACATCCCATGGACGGTGCAGCCAGCGCTGAAGATGCGGCTGGAGCAGCGTTAAAGGCCATTCAATGTATTGAACTCACCTCACAAGGTAGGGCTGTGCATCCTAGAACAGGGGACACAACATATCCCGATCTATACATGCAGAGATGCACCCAGTGTAAGAGGTGCACAGTAGAATGTCCTTTTGGCATGTACAATGAAGACGAAAAGTCTAACCCACTGCCAAACCCGACGCGGTGCAGGAGATGTGGCATCTGCATGGGCTCGTGTCCCGAAAGGATTATCTCCTTTAAGAATTACTCCATCGATATCGTAGGAGCCATGGCCAAGAACATTAAAGTGCCCGGTCCAGAAGAAAACAAGCCGAGGGTTGTAGTATTTGTCTGCGAAAACGATGCATACCCTGCACTGGACATGGCAGGAGTTAATCGCCTTAATTACAGCCCCTACGTGAGGGTAATCCCCTTGAGATGCGCTGGAAATCTGAACCTGGTGTGGATTGCCGATATTCTGTCGAAGGGAATGGACGGGATACTCATTCTCGGGTGTAAGCACGGCGATGACTACCAGTGCCACTTTATGAGAGGGAGTGAACTGGCAGATTATCGACTGGAAAAGGTCGCGGAGACCCTGAGCAGGCTCATGCTCGAGCCTGAAAGAATCCTGCTGGAGCAGGTTTCTATAGACGATTACGAGAGAGTACCAGAGATACTAAACGAATTCATGGACAAGATTAGTGCAATGGAGCCAAACCCATTCAAAGGCTTTTGAGAGGCGGTAGAAATGGAAAGCGAATATGTGAAACCCGACCTGAAATTCATTAAGGATGTGAGGAGTGCTGGAGGTGACACCCTAAAGAAGTGCTACCAGTGCGCTACGTGCTCGGTCGTATGCCCTCAATCTCCTGAAGACGGGCCTTTCCCGAGGAAGGAGATGATATGGGCCCAGTGGGGATTGAAAGACAGGCTGATAAAGGACCCGGCAGTCTGGATTTGTCATTACTGCGGCGACTGCAATACGCACTGTCCAAGAGGAGCAAAACCAGGAGAGGTCCTGAACTCCATAAGACAGCAGAGCATCGCCCACTATTCAATGCCGGGATTTTTAACCAATCTCGTTGGCAAGAAGTCATTCTTACCTGCTCTGTTTGCCTTACCGCTTGCAATATTCATTGGATACATTATGGCGCGGGGGGGATTCCCGAACGAAGAGCAGATTATCTATGCAAACCTCTTCCCGCAGATCGGGTTCATTGACCCGCTTTTCATAATTCTTGCTGTAATTGCTGTTGCTTCTGTAGGACTGGGGTGCCTGAGGATGTGGGGCGACATGAGTAAAAGCTTCCCGCCGGTTAAAAAGAAGAGCATAATAGGAAGCGCAATCTCCACGTTGATTGCGATATTCACGCACAGTAAGTTCAAAGAGTGCAAGGTAAACAAGGACCGATTCTGGGCCCACTTCTTAACATTCTACGGGTTTGTCTTGCTTGCCATTACGACAGGTATTATATCTGTGCTGGAGTGGGCGCCAATGTTGGGCATACATCTGCCAGTACATCATATCGAGATAGCTGAGCCGTATACAATACTGGGGCTGTATATACATTCGTCAGTCACCCCGCTGGATAATGTTATCTTCAAACTCATAGCGAATGCCGGCGCTGCTGTGCTGATAATCGGGATACTATTAGTCACCCTCAACCGGCTTAAAAAAGAAGAAAAGGGTGCCTATTTCGACTGGCTCCTGATACTGGTAATCATGGGAGTAGCGCTGTCAGGAATAGGTGCAGAGGTCCTCAGGTGGGCCAATGTGGCGATTCTTGCCTATTCGGCGTACACAATACACCTGGTATTCATATTCGTGCTTTTCGTATACCTGCCGTTTTCCAAACTCGCGCATCTGTTCTATAGAACCGTTGCGCTCGTGTACCTGGATTATTCTGGCATGAACGAACCCGTTGTTTTGGTGGAGGAGCCAGCTGCTGAGATCGAAGAGGTGGCAGTAGAGGCAGAGGAGACACCTGAGCCAGAGACCGAAGCCCCTGCTGAAGAGGAAGCTGCTGCCGAAGGGGAAACCCCTCCAGCAGAAGAAGAGCCTCCAAAAGAAGAAGAGCCCGCGGAACCCGAAACTGCGGCAGAAGAACCCAAACCTACAACTTAAAATTAAAAAATAAAAGGAGATGATAAAAAATGTCGAAATTAGTTCCCCCTCATGGCGGTGGAGAATTAAAACCCCTGTTGCTTGCAGGCGCTGAGCTTGAAAGCGAGAAAGAAAAGGCCAACGGCCTGAAAAAGGTAGAGATGACTTCCAGAGAGACCGGTGACCTAATAATGATGGGTATTGGGGCATTTACCCCTCTGGAAGGATTTATGGGAAAGGCCGACTGGCAGGGAGTCTGTGATAATTACACCATGGCAAACGGCATATTCTGGCCCATCCCTATGACCCTTTCAACGACGAAGGAGACTGCAGACAGCATAAGCGAAGGGGAAGAGGTTGCTCTCGTCGATGGAGAAAACGGTGAATTGATGGGAAGTATGGTCGTTAAGGAAAAATACACTATCGACAAGGCCCATGAATGCCAGCAGATTTTCAAAACAACCGATTCGGAACATCCTGGAGTTCAAAAGGTGATGGAGCAGGGAGATGTGAACCTTGCCGGTCCCTTAAAGGTATTCAGCGAGAGTTATTTCCCTACCGAGTTCAAGGGTTTGTACATGCACCCGGCAGAAACAAGGGCCCTTTTTGAGGAAAAAGGATGGAGCACTATTGCGGCATTGCAGCTGAGAAATCCCATGCACAGATCCCATGAATACCTGGCAAAAATAGCCATAGAGATCTGCGACGGCGTGCTGATACATCAATTGGTTGGCAAGCTCAAGCCAGGCGATATACCTGCTGATACCAGGGTAAAGGCCATTGATGTCCTGGTGGAACATTATTTTGCAAAAGACACGTGCATCCAGGCAGGTTACCCGATGGAGATGCGCTATGGTGGACCCAGAGAGGCGCTATTGCATGCCGTTTTCAGGCAAAACTACGGATGCAGCCACCTCCTCGTAGGCAGAGACCATGCAGGTGTTGGAGAATATTACGGACCCTTTGATGCCCACCATATATTTGATGAAATTCCAAAGGGCTCGCTTGAACTCAGGCCCCTCAAGATTGACTGGACGTTCTACTGTCACAAATGCGATGGGATGGCCTCCATGAAGACATGTCCACATGGTAAGGATGACAGAGTACTATTAAGCGGTACCATGTTGAGGAAGATGCTGTCCGAGGACACGGAAGTCCCTGACCATTTCAGCCGCCCTGAAGTCCTGGTAGTACTGAAGGATTACTACTCGAAATTAGAAGAAAAGGTTGAGGTCAAGCTCCACAAATACGCAGAAGGCGAAAAGTAGAATAGTAAGGAGAAGGTTCTTCTCCTTTTTTTACTATTTTCCACAGTTGTTAGGTTAATTAATAGAGAGAGATAGTGATGAGCAGGGCACCTGTGAAAAAAGAAGATCTCAAGTTTAGAAGGTTACTAAAACCGGACAGCAAGTTCCAGTTTTCCTGTCATAGAGGGATCGAGTGTTTTAACCGTTGTTGTAGAAAGGTCGATATATTCCTGACCCCCTACGACCTCCTGCGCATGAAAAATGCGCTGGGGCTCTCTTCTGATGAATTCCTGAGTAAATATACCGGGAATGTCCTCGGAACTTCCGGGCTTCCTGTCGTCTTCCTGAAAATGAGTGATGACGAGGAGCGCAGCTGTCCTTTTGTCAGCGATGACGGATGTGAGATATACGAGGACCGGCCGTGGCCCTGTCGCTCTTTTCCGCTTAAACCAGAAAGCTCGAAAAAGACAGAAGCTGCTGGAAAGGAGCACTACTCCCTCATCAAAGAACCCAAATGCCTCGGGTACAAGGAGGACAAAGAATGGACAGTGAAGGGGTGGAAGAATGACCAGGGTATCGACATATATGACGAGATGGAAGTGCCCTTCAAGGAGATTACACAAAACGAGAGTATAGTAGGCGATGAAATACTAAACGAAGACGTGCGCAGGATGTTCTATATGGCCTGTTATGACCTGGACTCCTTCAGGAGATTCGTATTTGAAAGCAAATTCCTGGACGTCTTCGACCTCACGAAAAAGGATATTGAAAAGATAAAAAAGGACGAAGTGGAACTGCTGAAGTTTGCCCTCAAGTGGGTAAAGTTTGGCTTCATAGATCATAGTGCTCTTAAAGTAAAGGAATCAGTATTAAAGGCCAAAGAAAATGAACCAGAGTGAGGATGGGTCTCCTGAAAACGGATTTTTGACCCCTGTATCCGGCGGTAGATTCAAATTTTCCTGTCACAGAGGCATCGAGTGCTTTAACAAATGCTGTGCGAACCTTCGCCTGGTTCTGACGCCCTATGACATCATTCGCATGAAAAACAGGCTGGGGATCTCTTCTGAAGAATTTTTGGAGAAGCATACCGAGCCCCATACCGGCGAGAAAACGCGATTCCCGATGCTCAAGCTGAAGATGGATGATAAAACCCGGACCTGCCCTTTTGTGACACCGGACGGGTGCAGCATATACGAAGACCGGCCCGGGGCCTGCCGCATATATCCTTTAGGGCGGGCGATGTCCCAGACCGGCGATGAAGAGCCCAGGGAACGCTATTTCATCGTCAATGAATCGCACTGCCTGGGCCACAATGAGGACAAAGAATGGACAATACAGGAGTGGATAGAGGACCAGGACGTTGATAGATATAACGAGATAAACGACCCCTGGATGGGAGTCATAACCAGCTCTACTGTGCTGCTAAAGGCAGAGCTCGGCAGCAAGAAACTGCAGATGTTCTATCTGGCCAGCTACAATCTGGACAGCTTCAGGAAATTCATATTCGAGACGAGATTTCTGGACATGTTTGACATCGAGGAGGAGGTCGTCGAAGAGGCAAAGAGAGACGAATTGGCGCTAATGAAATTGGGAATCCGCTGGCTGAGGTTCAGTATTTACGGAGAAAACACACTCAAGATAAAGGACGCGGTAGCAGAGGCCAGGAAGAAGGAACTGGGCCTTGAGGAAAATTCAAACGACTAAAATTCGCTTTTCTTTTTGGGTCAAGACCTTTTTACATAACAGCTCGCGATAGCGAACTGTAATTAAGGGTCAAGACACGAAAAATCATTCACGAAAGCTGACAGTAACGCTTGATTTTGAGTGGATTGAAAAGCCAGGGGTGCGAGTCGAACACACGTAGTACAGATCTGCAATCTGTTGCCTAGCCACTAGACTACCCTGGCGTAATAGTATATTGTTTTTTAATATTCTTTTTTATTACTTATTACTTATGTATTGAGATACAACAAAGTCATAGAGAGGTTTGAAATTTGGACCTTCCTCAATCCAAACTTTTTTATGTCCCGGCCAATATTATAGAGTAAGGAGGTAGACACGAATGAAGGCAATTTCAAAATACGTGATTTTAGGAGCATTATTACTTGTTATTGCATCAATTGGATGCACGGGGGGTTCATCGTCGCAGGTAACTACAACTCAGCCGCCAGCGGTAACTACAACTCAGCCGCCAACGTCTGCACCTACCACCGAACCGGCAACCACAGCACCGCCAGAGACAGAACAACCGATTTCTGAGAGAGATTACACGGTAATATCAATTTATGATCCGGTTGCTGATGAATACCTTGACGGAGATATAGAAATAGAGCAGACGTACTATGGGGCAACGGAGGACGGAAAGATAAAACTTTATTTCAGCGACATTCCAGACAAGAAACGACAGAGCCAGTTCATAGAGCCGAAGATTAGAATTCACTTCAGTGGATACCAAGGCACTAACCAGGTGGAAAAGGACTGGGACCTGACTAAAAATGAATTGACGAGCTCGGATCATGAGCTATCGATTCGTCAAGTCACGAGATAGGAGAAATTGGGATTAGATTTTCTCAATCCTTCATACCCTC
>JAZGIK010000082.1:0-2616 GCA_036482035.1 Hydrothermarchaeaceae archaeon (SeqCode)
GCGCGAGAAGGGAGTTCCTGGACCCAATTGAGATGGCGATTTTCAATGGCGAGATGTTGAAAGTCCTCTCGATAACCGGGGCATTCCGCGTCGTTACCGAGGAGATAGACCGTGCGATTGACGAGAAAGACTATTTGCCTAGGATAATAATCGACAGCGGTACAGCGGTATCGCACTCCGGGATAAAGAACCCCTACGCAGAGGCAAAGGCCCGCGCCGCCTACGAGATGGCAGAGAAGGTAGGCGAGCTGAATGTCAGGGGCTGTTTTATGCAAAAAGACCCAGAAGTTTATATAATGACAGTTGCATCAGCGCACGAGCTTTTGCGAGCTGCATCGGCGCTGGCCGATGAAGCAAGGGAGATAGAAAAGGCAGGGGACGAGGTAGAGAGGAAGCCCCACTCGTCAGACGGCAAGGTTTTGAAGAAAGAAAAGCTAATGGACAGGCCTCAGTAAAGGGCGTTCTTCACCGCAGCCGTGCTCTCGTGATTCATTTTTGCGCCTGCATATTTTAATATCTCGGCCTCGATTTCCTCTATTGTTTTTCCTTCGTCGAGAAAAATCGGGAAAAAACTAGACGTGGTGGATATGTTGAAGATGGCCACCTTCTCGCTGCCTTCAAGCTCCCTTCCTTCCGAGTTCGCTTTGATGTCGACATACGGCATAAATTCCGGAGGGAGCTTGCTGACTTCGTCAATGTCCACCAGAACCGCTAAGTATTCGCTCAAGGTCAACACCTGATATGGGAGTATCCTTGGGTAAGATATATAATTTGCCGAGTATTAATAATTAGTAGAGGAGTGGCAAAAATGAAACGGTGGGAGATTCTATTGGGCCTGTTCTTGATTGTATTATCTGTTATTCTCTATGTCATTCACTATGCGATTTTCATGGACCCTCACCACATCTTCATTTATGGGCTAGGAGACCTGGCCTTCCTGCCTGTCGAGGTATTGTTGGTTACAATAATCATACACCGTTTGCTAAGCGAGAGGGAAAAACGCATCAGGCTGGAGAAGTTGAACATGGTTATAGGGGCCTTCTTCAGCGAGTTTGGAACGAAGCTGCTGGCATATCTCTCTGACCTCGACCCCAAACTGGATGAAATCAGGGAGGGCCTTATTGTGACCGATGGTTGGTCTAAAAAAGAATTTCACAACTGTTGCAGTCGCCTCAGAGATTACGGCTATGAAATCGATGCCCAGGAGGTAAATCTGGAAAATTTGAAAACGTTCCTTGTAGGAGAAAGGGATTTTTTGCTGCGTTTGCTGGAAAACCCAAATTTGCTGGAGCATGAGACCTTTACAGACCTTCTACAGGCAGTGTTCCACCTTACTGAGGAGTTGACCCATAGAGAAGACGTGAAACAGGCATCAGACAAAGACCTCGAACACCTCACAGGCGATATAAAAAGGGTATACAGCTTGCTGGTCTACGAATGGGTAGCATATATGGAACATCTGAAGGCGGAGTATCCCTATCTATTTTCACTTGCTATGAGAACGAATCCGTTTGACCAGGACGCATCGCCAGAATTTAAATGAGTTCTATTCCTTCATCTCACGTTTGATATCGCCGATGGACAGGTGATAATAGTTTAAAATCAATGCTGTGGATGAGAAGGGCAGGACGATAGAAAAAAAGCGATAAATCAGGAGGGTGGAGGCCGCGACCTCCATCGGTACTCCGACCAAGGAGTACAGCAGAAGGTACGAAAGATCCACTGAGCCGAGTCCAGCAGGCAGGGCAGAAAAGAATACTGCTATCGTGCTGACGCATACTATGCCGAAAACTACGTAAAGCGACAAATGCGTATTAAAAGACAGAAGCACAAACCACTGGAACCCTGCCTCAAGTGTCCAGATGAAAACCGTTGATAAGCAGATTAGAAAGAATAGAAACCTGTCATTTTTTATCTCGACCGCAAAGTATCCTCTGTATTTCTCAGGAACGATGCCCTGAAATGCATTTGGAAACCGCAAAAATGCAAACAGGAATGCAACCAATAGCAGAAAAATCAGCCCCGTCAGAAGCGCCATGTCCCTGACTATATAAACAGACAGCATGAATGCCCCGGCACAAAGAAAGATGACATCAAGGAGGCGCTCGAGGATGACGATTCTGAGAGAGCTCGATACCGGGATTCCCAGATGCTTTTTCATCAATATGACCTTCGAACCCTCTCCGACCCTGGCGGGCGTGAGCGTGGCAAGGGTGATGCCCACCATCTGGATTAGAGAGGCCTGCTTGAAAGAAAGCGGATAGGAATAATAACGGGATACCAAAGCGAATTTTGCGATCTTGATAAGTATCATAAAAAGAAAAATCGAAATGCCGATTATCAAAAACAACTTGTTGGATTTGAGGATCTGCTCGTATACTGCCCCGAGGTCAAGTTTTGTGAGCAGGAACGCAAGTAGGCCCAGGAGTATAACAGAGACTGCCAGCCGGTATTTGGATACCATGGCATAAGTTACCGGAGGTCTTGCATATATAAAGGCACGCATAAATTTATAATTGAGGGCCAAAAAATCACAGGAGAGCGAATCAGAGAGGCAAAATCATGGTATGGATTCAGGTGAACGAATCAAAATGCGACGGCTGCGGCGAATGTGTG
>JAZGIK010000083.1:0-3911 GCA_036482035.1 Hydrothermarchaeaceae archaeon (SeqCode)
AGTGTTTGGCTTGTGTGAGCCGGCGAAGCTGAGGTCCTCCCGTTTGTAGTATATCTTGGCCGGCGTATCGAGATATTTTTCCAGCCTTTTGGCCCTGTATAGCGGTGTGGGCCTGCCTACCTGATAATATGCATCTATTACCTCTTCAGGAATGTCGATGTACCTGTCCTGGCTGACCTCCTGTTTTATTAGCTCCATTGGGAATAGGGGTGCCAGATCTTCTGGTCCTACCGGTTCATTCGTTGCCGGGTGCAGATACGGTGGAAACGGTTCCGGTAAGTCAGGCAAAATGTTGTACCATTTTTTCGGTATTTCATCCAAGTCTAGCAAAATCTTGGTTTCTTCCATTTAACTACCTCCAACGTTATGGCTCCTACTTTTCCAAGAGAGAGTATAAATATTTCGGTCCGAGCGGAAGAAGAATACTATTCACAAATTTCCTCAATCTTTATCGTTCTTAAGTCTCGGACGACGACGTCTGCCCCTGCCATATGGAGCGCATTTTCATTTCCAATCCGCAATATGCCAACAGCGATGTGACCCAGAGATTTTGCAGCTTCTATACCAGAGGGGGCGTCCTCAAACGTCACAAATTTTTTTATTCTTCCGCCTGCTAATTCGTTTAACCTCTCTGCCGCAAATTTTTGAATCTCTACTTTACTATTTACATTTAGTCCACAGGCATCTACATCAAATGCCGTATAGAGGGTCTCACCCTCTTTCAAAACATCGAAATCGATTCCGACTTCTTCTATTATGTGGGCTTTTGAAACTCGAAGTAGCATGGGCTTTGCGTTTTTTGAAGCCGAAGCTGCCGCTTGCATGATGCCCTCTTTTTTCGCTTTTAACAACAAGGGGATTGCATCCGGGAATAGCTTAAATTTTCCTTCTTTTATTAGATTTTTAATAAGTTCGTTCTTGTCCTTGCAGAATTCATCCAATATTTTCTTCCGGTCGTGCTCTGTTGTTGCTTTCAACCGTTCATAAACACCTTTTAGTTGGAATATGTTATTTGCTCCCTCGTATCGGGGTTTTGATGCCACATGAGCAAAGTAAAAGTCAGAACTAAGTGTCTTTACATTCCATGGTTTTTTCATCGCAGTGATGCGCCAGGCCTCTTCGTGAGGACTGTCCACAACTACTCCATCGATGTCCCAGATGAATCCTACCCGGTCAGCCAATATAATCTACCTTTCCTTTGCGACTATCTTTTCCCCTGGTTGCAAGAAATATCTTCCGCCATAGATATCTATATTTATCCCCTTTCTGCCCTTGACCATGAAAGTTGTAGTCTCGCCTTTTGATACAGCGAACTCAATGGGCCTGTGTTTCTCTTTATCGATATTCACCTCAACCATAGTCCAGGTATCGTCTGGCATGTGTTTTAAGCTCATGAACCATTCCTCTGAATTATGCTTATTGTGAGAACCCCAAAACTTTGGTATAAATGCGCTCATATCTTTCAACCATGGTCTCTACACTGAACATGCTTTCTGCGCGTTCACGACATTGCTTTGGGTCAATTCTATCTATGCTCCTAATGCCATCAAGGAATTCGTCCATCGAATCAACCACATAGCCGGTAACTTCATGTTCTACAACCTCGGGCGTTGCCCCGCGTCTGAAGGTGACTACGGGCGTGCCGCATGCCAGTGCTTCAATCAGGGTCATGCCGAATGGTTCGTCCCACGTGAGGGAATACAGAAAACCTTTAGATTTGGAAAAGAGTTCTATCTTCTTTTCTTCGTCTACTTCACCGAGATATACAATCTTATCGTTGAGATATGGTTTGATGTGGTTATCAAAGTATTCGCGTTCACTTTTTTCATTGATTTTACCTGCAAGATACAGTTTCAGTCCCAATTCCTTTGCCGCTTTACATGCCAAATGAGGCGATTTTTCTGAATTAAATCTCCCCATATAACAAAAGAAATCTTCTTTATCTTTGATATATGGATATTTGTGTATATCCACGGAATTATAAACAACTCCCGCGTAGTTTAACTCCGGGGCCCGTGTCTGCTGAAACTTGCTTACTGTAGTGAAATGGATTCCATGACGGTTTGTAAATAGAGAGTAGAACCTCTTATCGTCAAGCGGTCCATGGATTGTATGTACTGTTGGGGTATCAATAAATGCTGCAGAACACAAACCTTCTTTCCAGGTGTGGTCGTGAATTATATCGTAATTGTTTTGTGATATCTCTATATATGACGCTACTGAGTGGGTAATTGCCGTATTTAAAAAACTTGGCGGTTGTGCATCCAGTTGTGATTTCATTTCTTTATCGAATATACTGAATACTTTTGACTTTGTCTCTGCTCCACCCACCGTAAAAAGAGTCACATCATGTTTCTTGGCAACGAGTCCTTCGGTCAGGTGACTCGCAATAACTTCAATGCCGCCATATTTCTCTGGTGGTACCTTAAACCAGGGCGGTACAACTATAGCGATTTTCATATCCACAACTCTCTTTTTCGTTTTGCTCAACCTTTAATCATTTTGGTCCCTTATCACAATATTAAGATAATTACAGCCGTTCTGCCTGTTTTCCGTAGAATTCTTTCGCCTCTTCGAGCGCATTTAATCCCTTTTCCGTGACAGAGTAAATCACTCTTCTACCCTTCTTTTGCTTTGCAACGTATCCGCCCCTTGTGAGTAGGTAGAGCACTTTATAGACGGTCATGTTTCCGGTGCCGAATCCGAATTTTTTCTCTATCTCTTTTTTCAGCACGTATGCGTGCATTGGCGTGTCTTTTAGGACATGAATCACATAGAGCCAGAGGCTATCCTTTGTGTTCAGTCTCATCAATCGCTTTAAAGGCATAAGTATTTTATATGCGTAAAACATATAAATAACTAAGGTGTTTTATACTTGTAAAATAAGGTGATATTATGGGAAAGGTAAAAGTTGCAATCGCAGGCGTTGGAAATTGCGTTTCATCCCTGGTACAGGGTGTCGAATATTACAGGGACACCAAGGACGAGGAGAGGATATCAGGTCTTATGCATTCTAACCTTGGTGGGTACCGCATCAAGGATATCGAGTTCACGGCAGCTTTCGACATCGACAAGAACAAAGTGGGAAAGGACCTGTCGCAGGCCATCTTCACCAAACCCAACAGTACCACCAAGTTCGCCAAGGTTCCAAAGATGGGGGTGGAGGTCCAGAGGGGAATGACCCACGACGGCCTTGGCAAGTACCTATCCGAGATTATCGAAAAGCATCCCTCACAGTCTGCTGACGTGGCCGGGGTCCTAAGAGATACAGAGACTGATGTCCTTATCAACTACCTGCCGGTAGGGAGCGAGATGGCGACCAAGTGGTACGTGGAGCAAGCCATAGAGGCAGGGTGCGCCTTCATCAACTGCATCCCGGTCTTCATTGCCAGCGGGTGGACCCAGGAGGATGGAGAGTGGACCCAGACCGATTACTGGCGCAAGCGCTTCGAGAAGGCGGGACTACCTATCATAGGCGACGACATAAAATCCCAGGTAGGGGCTACCATCCTCCACAGGACCCTGGTGAACCTCTTCATGGACAGGGGGATGCCCATCGACAGGACCTACCAGCTCAATACGGGGGGGAACACCGATTTCCTGAACATGCAGGAGGAGTCCAGACTCCAGTCCAAGCGCCGTTCCAAGACCACTTCGGTGACGTCCCAGATCGAGGCCAGGGGTTACGAGATCGACCCGGATGACATCTACGTGGGCCCCAGCGACTACGTCCCGTGGCAGAAGGACAACAAACTCTGCTTCCTGCGCATAGAGAGCCGCCATTTCGGTGACGTCCCCATGCACCTGGAGTGCCGCCTTTCGGTGGAAGATTCTCCCAACTCGGCGGGGGTTATAATCGATGCTGTTAGGTGCGCCAAGCTCGCCCTCGACAGGGGTATGAGCGGTGCCCT
>JAZGIK010000084.1:0-2574 GCA_036482035.1 Hydrothermarchaeaceae archaeon (SeqCode)
CAACAATGTTTTACTAAGGTTTATATAGAAGTTCATAATCATGAAGAATGCGATTTAGTGTAAATTCGTTATTCGAAGCGAGCTGTGAACGGAGTGAGCAGCGAGCGAGAAGAACAAAATGGAGGTAATTGAATATGTCAGCACAGATGGGCGGACAGCCAATTCTTATCCTTTCAGATAAGACACAACGAACCATGGGAAGGGATGCCCAGAGAATGAACATCCTGGCGGCCCGCGTGGTCGCGGAGTCGGTCAAGACGACTTTGGGGCCGAAGGGAATGGACAAGATGCTCGTGGATTCTCTTGGAGACGTTGTCGTTACCAATGACGGAGTCACAATTTTAAAAGAGATGGACATCGAGCATCCGGCAGCGAAGATGATGGTGGAGGTTGCCAAGACGCAGGACGACGAAGTAGGAGACGGGACGACCACAGCAGCGGTAATCGGGGGAGAACTCCTGAAGAAGGCCGAGGACCTGCTGGACCAGGAGGTACACCCCACGGTAATAGCAAATGGATACCGGATGGCGGCTAAAAGGGCGAACGAGGTACTCGACAAGATTTCTATGCCGATTTCAATTGCCGATAACAATCTGCTCAAAAAGGTCGCTATAACAGCGATGACAGGCAAGGGCGCAGAAAAGGCCAAGGAGTACCTTGCAGACCTCGTCGTCAAAGCCGTCAAGGCAGTCGCAGAGACCAGCGACAGCGAAATCACGATCGATACCGATTACATAAAGGTGGAGAAGAAGGAAGGCGGGAGCATAGAGGATACAGAACTCGTCAAGGGGATAGTGATAGACAAGGAGCGCGTGCACCCGGCAATGCCGCGAAAGGTGGAAAGGGCCAAAATCGCGCTTTTGAACTCGGCCCTTGAAGTAAAAGGAACAGAGACAGACGCAGAGATACGGATTACAGACCCCAACCAGCTCAAGGCATTCCTGGCCGAGGAAGAGAACATGCTAAAGGATATGGTCAAAAAGATCACGTCCTCAGGAGCGAAAATGCTCATCTGCCAGAAGGGCATAGACGACCTTGCACAGCACTACCTGGCGAAGGCAGGAATACTTGCTGTCAGGAGGGCCAAGAAGAGCGACGTGGAAAAACTCGCAAGGGCCACAGGTGCCAGCATTGTGACAAACCTGGACGACCTGACCAAAGACGACCTCGGATACGCAGGCACGGTAGAAGAGGTAAAAATCGGAGACGACGAGATGATCTACGTGAAAGACTGCAGGGATCCGAAGTCCGTGACCATCTTAATCAGAGGCAGCACAGAGCACATAGTTGATGAAGTGGAGAGGGCAATCGAAGACTGCCTGGGCGTGGTACCCGCGGCGATAAAAGACAAGAAGATCGTTGGAGGCGGCGGGGCCCCTGAAATAGAGGTTTCGAAGGGCCTAAGGAATTATGCAAAGTCAGTCGGCGGCAGAGAGCAGCTCGCAATAGAGGCGTTCGCGGACGCCATCGAGGTGATACCGAGAGCACTTGCAGAGAATGCCGGCCTTGACCCGATCGACACCCTCGTGGATTTAAGAGCCAGACACGCAAAGGCCAATGGCACAAAATTCGGGCTCGATGTCTATACAGGGAAAATAAATGACATGGTGAAGGGAGGAGTAGTCGAGCCTTTGAAGGTAAAGACCCAGGCCATAGATTCCGCAAGCGAGGTGGCGGTGATGATACTCAGAATCGACGACGTGATCGCTTCTTCCGGCGCGGGCAAAGGAGGTCCTGAAATGCCGCCGGATATGGAGGGTATGGGCGGAATGGGCGGCATGCCGCCGGGCATGATGTGATTAAATCAGACCTCTGTGCAGTGCGGTGCCCACGAGTGCACCGCTAATCCCTATTTTTTTTAATTTTTCGATATCCTCTTTTTTTATTCCTCCGCCGTAATAGATTTCTACGTCTTGGACTTTAAATTTCTCAAGAATAGAAAAATCAGTGCTAAGTGTGCCCACAGATGATATGTTAAGGACTATGAATTTTTTTATTTTTCTCGTTAAAAGTCTGAAAGCTTCAATAGGGTCGCTTGGAAGGAATGGAGACATGACCTTTCCGTCTTTTATATCGATGCTGAATATGAGACTCTGGCACTCCTTGCCAATCGATTCAATGGTATCGAAGTCCTGGAGGGTCTCGCTGCCTACGATAATATCGGCGTCCAGGTATGAGATCCTGTTATAATCGCCTAGATTCTTTATTCCAATGTCCACCATAAGCCGTTTGGTCCTGCTCAGCTCTTCGAGCATCTCGAGGTTGGGCGTGCCTTTCATTATGCCGTCGAGGTCGGCGACGTACAGTCTTTCAAAGGGCATGTTTTTTGCGATTTCAACGGGGTCAGAGGAGCCGGCAAAGACGGTTTTAAGCTCCGCGTACTCCTCCCTCTTCCCGGACTTCCCGCTGACCGCTATCCTGTTCATTATGTCTATTACCGGTATAATCTCCATTTCATTTTTTTATTCAGAGGTTACGGTATTTAGTGGTTGTGATGAAACTTCTTGTGAGTCCCACGAATCTCAAAGGAGCAGAAGCCGCAATCGAGGGCGGAGCCGACATAATAGACGTAAA
>JAZGIK010000085.1:0-3901 GCA_036482035.1 Hydrothermarchaeaceae archaeon (SeqCode)
AACTTTGAAAGGATTGCCAGGTCTTCCGGCCCGAACTCACAGGATAAGAAGAAGCGGCTCTTGAGCGACCTTTTGAACAACGCCTCGCCGGGTGAAGCAAAGTACATCACAAGGACGGTGCTGGACGAGCTGAGGGTCGGCGTCGCGGAGGGCCTCGTCAGGGATGCGATTGCCAGCGTTTTCGATGTGCCAAAAGACAAGGTTGAAAGGGCATACATGATTACAAACGACTTCGGGGAGGTGGCAAAAACCGCAAAAGCGGGAGGAGAGGCCGGGCTCGCGGGCCTCAAAATGAGAATCGGGTTGCCGCTAAAGCCGATGCTCGCACAGATTGCCCCGGGCATTGACGAGATTCTCGAGGATATAAAAGAAGCAGCCCTGGAAATCAAATACGACGGTGCCAGAATCCAGGTTCACAGAAAAGGTGATGAGATAAAAATATTCTCACGCAGGCTGGAGGATGTCACACAGAATCTCCCGGACATTGTAGAATATGCGAGAAAGGGTATCAAAGAAGATGCCATTGTCGAGGGTGAGGCCGTAGCGGTAGACCCAAAGACCCGCAAGCCCAGGGCGTTTCAGTACATGCTCAAAAGATTCAGGAGAAAATACGAAATCGAGAAAACGGCAAAGGAGATTCCCTTCGAGGTATACCTGTTTGACGTCCTGTATGCACGCGGCAAATCCCAGATTGACGAGCCTTTTAAAAAGAGGAGGAAGGTTCTGGAAAAGATAATAAAGCCGGTTGAAAGGCGTTTCGAGCTTGCGGAGCAGCTTATCACAAGCGATGCCAGAGATGCTGAAAAGTTCAATAGCAGGGCCCTTGAGATGGGACACGAGGGTCTGATGATAAAGAATCAAAATGCCACATACATGCCCGGCGCAAGGGTCAGGCACATGTACAAGATAAAGCCTGTCATGGAGACCCTTGACCTTACGATTGTGGGGGCGCTCTGGGGAACGGGGAAAAGGGCAGGGTGGCTCAGTTCTTACGTACTCGGTGCCAGAGATGAAGAGACAGGTGAATTCACTTCGGTAGGAAGGGTCGGTACAGGCATGACAGAAGAACAGCTTCAAGAATTTACAGATGTATTAAAGCCCCTCATAGAATACGAGTCCGGTGACGAGGTAACACTAAAGCCTGAAGTGGTGGTCGAGGTAGCGTTTCAGGAGATTCAAACGTCACCTCAATACGAATCCGGCTTCGCACTTCGATTTCCGAGGGTTATAAAAGTAAGAGAGGACAAGTCACCGGACGAGGCAGACAATCTCGAGAGGCTGAAGAGCCTTTATGAGGCCCAGCGTGGGTAGAAAAAATGATTGCTGGATGCGATGAGGCGGGCAAGGGCGACTATTTTGGTTATGTTGTTGTAGCGTGCGTCTGTTCTGACGAGAAAGTGCTGAAGGATATTGGAGTCAGAGACTCCAAAGTCCTCTCAAAAGGGCGTATTTTTGAGCTTGAGAAAAAAATCAGGGAGAAATGCATATATTCTGTTGTTTCGCTCTCCCCTCAAAGATACAACCAGCTGCACAGGGATACGGGCGGTAAATACAACTTGAATCAGATGCTCGGCTGGCTGCATGCAAAGGCGATAAGCGAAATTATAAAGAAGTGTGCTCCAGACACCGTAACGGTCGACAAGTTCGGAAAAGAAGAAAATGTGCTGAGAAACATAGATGAGGGTCATGATAAGATTGTCTTTATCGAAAAGGGTGAAACAAAGCCAGCTGTTGCAGCCGCCTCCATCGTTGCACGCGCAGAATTTCTGAGAAGACATGAACAGCTTTCGAAGAAGGCGAATATCGGCATCCCTCTGCCCCGCGGCTCTGCCCATGTGAAAGATGCGGCAAGAGAACTTGTGAAAAGACGCGGCAGAGAAGCCCTTTCAGATTTTGCAAAGCTGCATTTTAGGATAACAAAAGAATTATAGTAAAAAAGTATCAAGTATTGCTTATGAAAGTTATCAGCAAGGCCAAGGCCAGCCGAAACGTAAACACAGGGCTCCACGAAACAGTGACCCAGATAAACACGGAACTCAAAAATGTCAATGGTGTAATTACCAAACTCGAATGCGATATCTCGGTGAGACCTTCCGGAGCTTATGTATCTGTTATGGTGACAGTAAACGGTGACCAACCGTGGCGCAAGGAGATATTCGGGGTCAACACTCGAGGAGCTAACAGGGAACACTCCGTCAAGAAGGCAACAAAGAGCCTTAACGAGCTTTTAAAAGATAAAGGCGGGGAGATTGTAGGCGTGTATTCAAAAACCGCAACTTCGCTACCAGGGAGGGTTTACACAACCATGATAGCCGCAGTGAACGAAGACGAAACGCAGCCTACTGTAAATAATGCAAATGCTCGAAGAGAGCGCATAAAAAAGACACTTGAGCTTTTGGACAATACCCCCGAGGCTATAAACATCGCAAAGGTTGCGGAAATCTTCGGAGTGTCCCGCAGCATGATATACCGTGACTTGGAAGTGCTCGGATTTGACAGAGGCGGCGAAGCTGAAAAATGATCATACTCATTACCGGTACACCCGGGACAGGCAAAACAACCGTATCAGAACTTCTTGCAGAAAGGACGGACGCTGACCTCATAAAGATTTCTGACTTTGCAACCAATGACGTGATAGAAGGCCTCGAAGGAGATACAAAAATCGTGAATGTGGAAAAACTCGAACGCAAAATAAAAGGGCATGCCTCTGGAAGCACAATAATAGACGGACATCTTTCATCCCTCATGAGTATCGGAGACCTCGTGATCGTTCTCAGGACCAATCCCAAGGTGCTTGAAAAAAGACTTGAAAAAAAGGGATTTGATAGAGAAAAGATACGGGAAAACCTCGAGGCGGAAGCGCTGGACGTCTGCCTGATCGAGAGCCTTGAGAGACACAAAGACGTATTTGAGATCAACACAACAGAAAAAAGGCCCGATGATGTAATTGAAGACATATTGAAAGTAATAGATGGAGAAGGCGAGGCTTTCAGACCCGGAAAAATTGACTGGAGTGAAATTTTTTTTAAATGTTAAAGTGGAGTAAGGGATAACATGTGGCTGCAAATGCGTATGTACATGTTATTGGGAGTAATGTTTGCCATAGTCTATGCCATTGCTGTGGTGCTTTTACCGGGAGGGACCTTCTTTTTCTACGGTATATTGGCATCAATTATGCTTTTGATTCAATACCTCATTGGACCTAAAATGGTCAAGTGGTCAATGAAAATAAAGTATGTCACAGAAGATGAGGCGCCAGAACTGCACCAGATGGTTTCCGAGCTTGCAAAAGCTGCCAAGATGAAAAAACCTAAAGTTGGCATATCTAACAAGCCCATCCCGAACGCCTTTGCGTACGGAAGCTTCCTCTCAGGAGGGCACGTGTGCGTCACCGAGCAGATACTGAGCCTGCTTTCAAAGGACGAGCTCCGGGCAGTCATGGGCCATGTGATATCGCACCTCAAGAACAGGGATGTCGCGGTCATAACAGCGCTCTCTGTCATCCCCACAATCTGCTGGTATATCGCCTGGAGTACAATGTGGTCGGGCGGCAGGGGCAGGGGCAATCAGATTGCCATAGGCATAGGCGCCTTCCTCCTATATTTCATCACAAACCTCCTGGTCCTCTACGGCTCAAGAATCAGGGAATACTATGCTGACCGCGGAAGCGTAGCGCTTGGGAACTCCCCGCATCACCTTGCTACTGCACTTTACAAACTCGTATACGGTTCTGCAAAAGTTCCAAAGGATGCTCTCAAGTCCATGGAAGGTCAAAAGGCCTTCTTCCTGAATGACCCATCGAGAGCCAGAAGAGAGATTTCGGACTTAAAGCAGGTGGACACAGACATGAGCGGCACAATAGACCAGAACGAGCTTATGGCAATCAGGACAAAATCCGTAT
>JAZGIK010000086.1:0-9071 GCA_036482035.1 Hydrothermarchaeaceae archaeon (SeqCode)
GCATCCTTCCTCCTTCTCCTTCCCTCTGTAATTTGACAGTCTCTAATTTAAACTTTTCGAATTATGATTTTCCTTCCTGAGGCAATTGCATTCAATATATCCTGGCCGATTTTCGTTCTGGTACCTACTTTTATTTCCCCTCTCTTGCCGACTGTCGCTGTAAATAGATATGTGCCATCCACGTATGCCTCTACTGTCTTTCCGGAAATTTTATCTTCGGTCTTTAAAATAACAAATCTTTTCTCCTCTTTCACCCTAACTTCAAACTCTTCTTTTGGTCTTTTGGGGCCTTCGTCCTCGAAAGACCTTATGTCTATCTTGAATCCCGTGCGCCGTTCTATTTTCTCTATGTTGCTCCCGTGCCTGCCTATAATCTTTGGAATCGTATGGTCGTCGACGAAGACCGTTGCATGATTGCCTTTGACCTTTACGTCCGCAAAGCGGGTTCCAGAAAGTTTCCTTATCTCCTTTGCTATGGTTTCGGCCGCGATTTTTTCCATGGCGCCGGCACCTTCATCTATTACAGGCATGACTATCGTCTCGTCTCCGAAAGTGTAAATCTCAAATTCGACCTCACCTGTCTCGAAATCGCTTATCTCGATGACGGGTCTGGCAAGGTCTGCCTCCATCATTCCGGCAGGGACCTTGACCGTGAACTCCAATGTGTACACCCTTCCAATCTCTCCGTCTTTTATGAACACGACTGTATCAACTATCTGCGGTATCATGCCGAGTTCGACTCGCCCGAGCAGCCGTTGTATGGCGTCGATGCCTCTTGCAGCATGCGTCACACCTACCATGCCCACACCCGCAAGGCGCATGTCCGCGAATATCTGGAAGTCCTTGGTCTTTCTGACCTCGTCGTATATCGTGTAATCCGGCCTTACCAAAAGCAGGATGTCGGCCGTCTTTTCCATGTCCCCTTCGAGTGGAGCGTACTGCGTTATCTCGTCGGACACCATAAGGTCGCGGGGAGATTCCATCGTCTTCACTATCTTCTCCTGGTCCTTGTAAAACTCTGCCAGGGCCTGGGAAAAGGTGGACTTTCCGGCTCCCGGCGGGCCCGCGACCAGGATGCCCTCCGCTCTGCCTTTGAGCCTTTTCAGAAGTTTTTCGGAAAGCCTGTAATCGTTGAGCGTCACATCTGCTACCGGCCTGACGGCCGTAATCTCAAAGCCGTCTGAGAACGGCGGACGCGTGATAGCGATTCTAATCTCTCTCAATTGCACCACGGTTGCACCCTTCCTCTCTATCTCCATGAAGCTGTCAGGGTCGGTCCGCGCATACTCTACAATCTCGCTCGCTATTTTTTTCAGCTCTTTTTCTTTCATCGGTGCTTTGGACAGATTGACGAACTTTATGTCACCGGGCATTCCCTTTTTTGCCTTCGGCAATATCCTGGCCCTCAGGTGGATAGACATTGTATCCTTGTCGAAAAAGTCATAGATTTTGGGCTTCTCCTTTACCCGCTTCTTTTCAAGATAAATCACGTTTATGCCCTTGGCCCTCGCGATTTTGGCCTGGATGCCGTCGCTTGTCACGAGATGGGTTCCGGATTTCTCTGCGGAATTGCGGATGATGTCGTCGATGTCTTTGAGTTGCTCTGTGCTCGGCCTTTTCCCAACGTAATCAAGCTCGATTTTCCCTTCATCGGCGTATTTCCTGAGCAGCTCAAGCTCTTCGAGCCCTTTAAAACCGCTCTCCCTTCCATGATTGGCCTGGTATTCGAGCTCTGCAACGACGGCCTCCGGCACCGACACCCTCACATTTTTGTATTTCTCCGCGAGCGGGACAATCCTGCCGTCGATGATGACGGATGTGTCTGGAATAAAAATCTTTTTAACCATAGGTATCCTTCGGCTCGAAGACCTTCTTTCCTGTTGTCACGAGCTCGCCGCCTTCGACTTTTCTGAAAAAGCAGCTGTAATAACCCTTGTGGCATGCTGCATCGGACTGTTCAACCTTGAAAAGCAGCGCGTCGCCGTCGCAGTCTATGAATATCTCCTTTACGAGCTGGTAGTGCTTTGATGTCTCGCCCTTCTGCCAGAGCCGCTTTCTTGAGGTGCTGAAATAGTGCATCTTTCCTGTTTCAAGCGTCTTCTCCAGGGCCTCCCTGTTCATAAAGGCAACCATCAAGACTTCCCCCGTCCCGTAATCCTGGGCTACCGCTATGGCAAGGTTCTCGCCCGCCATGTTTATCCTGAAATTCACATCCTGTAAAACCATGACATCACTCTTTTGACATATCACATCTCGTTACGTGTAATTAAAATTTGCCCTCTAAAATAATACCTTTCTACGGGAGTATTACTAACTGCAAAAACTAATCGTAAAGGTTATATACTAGTATGGTAAAAGCAACAATGCTGGAGGTCATCAAAATAGAGGAAAAAGGGACAGAACCAAAAAGTGGGGGCGGCGGCGCAGGGGGAATCTTAAAAGTTTTAGTATTACTAGTGGCAGTTGCTGGCATAACGGCAGTAGTTGTCTATATAGGAATCGGGTTAGGATATAATGCAATGCTCAATAGTAAGGAGGAAACAATAGTTACTCTGCAGGACCAGATATACGAACTGGAACTGGAGGGTCCGGTTAGTACGCCCTGTCCGGGTGCTGCGGCAGAAGCCGAACTTGCTTGCTCGACATGCCATGACCTGGACCAGACCAAAGGATTCCACGACACAAACACCATTAAGCTGATGGGCGAGGCCAAGGGGACGACCCCGAGAATATGCACTATATGTCACGGCACTTCACCTCACAACGTGCACCAGAAAAAGCTTTCAACCGGAGAAATGGAGTGCAACTCCTGTCACGTATCGCCCGAAGGGGACTACATAGTTCCGACTGTGCCCGAAGGGAAGACCTTGGTATGCGAAATGTGCCATGTCAGAGGCAAAGAACCCGCGGATATGGGCAATTACATATCGATTCACATCGTAGAAGCCAACAGGGATTGTAACATCTGCCACATGGGCGACCCAGTAAAAGTCCATAAGAAAGCAACCGAGAAGTTAGGAGTTATCGGATAATTTTTGCCGAACAGAAAGAAGGGGCGCACAAAATTAGCCATACCTTTAACACTTTTTGATATTTATATACCCAGCGAATATGCCCGATGGAAAACCCGTAAAATATTATCCATTTGACGCTTTATATTCGTGTGGATTTTGCGCATAATTTTGCACAACTAATGTGGGCACTCTTTTCATATGCGATTTGTGGATCAATTTTCCAATTGGCTATACGTCACAACCTCTTATAGCACAGGTCGCATAAAATAAGAAGCTGATAGTCCATAAATTATTTATGCATGGGCGTTCATCTCAAAAAAAGGTATCAGGAGAGGCCGAAAATGATTAGAAAAATTGCCGCTGCCATGTGCATATTCCTGTTTTCCGTGTCCCTCGTCTCTGCATCCGACATCGATACCGTCAGGGAGGCGGGAGCCGGCTACGCCAAAGGCGAGGTGGTGATGGTCGACGGCCCGTTTTACGTAGACCTGCGGTCTTATTACGTCGTCGATTACATGCTCATGAGCGAGGTCAAGGCGTCTCTGGCCTACGACCTGACATCCAAGCAGTTCGTGACCGACGATGAGACGATGAGGAAGGTCTTCGCAACCAAGGACCTCAAAAACCTCGTGGTATGGGACCCGCTCTTCTATGCGATTGGCAACCATACCAAGATACCACTGGCTGCAAAGTACGAAACGCAGAACGTCCGCAATTTTGCGGAGTTTGCCAGCCTGACCGAAGGAGAAAGGGCCCAGCTGGACACCTTCCTTGAATCCTACGAGAAGCTGTTTGAGGATATAGCGGAGTGCAGCAGGTTGACAAATTCCATGCTGTACCCGGAGGAGGCGTATCTCTTCGAATACAGCCGCGCTCCGCCCAACATCGTGGTGGAGATTTATAAATCGTCGGAGAGGGGCCGCTTTTCCTACGAGGGCTTTCAGCAGCTCATCGACAGCTACGAGCAGGTGTACTCCGGCTACCTCCAGCTGGGGCTGGACCTAAGCGCCTTTGCTGGCGCGCTGGAAGAGTACCCCCCTGGAACCACGATCAGGGAAAAGTGGGAGGTCGTGCTGACCAAGGAGGGTATTCTAGAAGAAGTTGAACTGGTCGGCGCGAATAGCCAGGTCTTGGATAACAAGATTGCCGTGAGGAAGGACATCCTTTCGTGGCCCTACGATGCCCAGATAAGCACGGCCAGAGGTAGACTTGGGCTTCCGTCCGCGGGAGAAACCAAAAAGGTCTGCGGACCGACGTCGATTCTCCTGATAAGTCTGGCGTTTCTCTTCCTCCTGCGCGGCCGCAAAAAGCTGCTCGGACCGTCAATTTTTATACTCCTGACGTCAATATTTTTAGTCGGAATCGCAGCCTCTTCTTCATCCGGCTCTGAAGTGCCGAGTTATCAAGACCTGATTTCCCAGAAAATAACGAACGCCAGCGCCGTAAAAATCGAAATCTCCGCAGAGGGCATGGACAATGAAACGGCCCGCGATATTGTCGAAGGCTTCCCGCTCTTGCTCGAAGGAGAAAGCGTCATTTTCCGGGGGCCTTACTACTATTCCGGCAACCCCAACTACATCATGGATATAATTAAAGAAGGAGAGCCGACTGGATATCTCATACTTGTCGACGGCACCACATACCGGCTGGTGGCCAGCCAGCGCACCGCGTTCCAGCTGCAAAAGGCGCGATTCCTGGCCGACATGATAGAAGGAAAGGCCCTTTATCAGGATGCAGATGCCTCTGCCCTTGCCGGGGAGGCAGAGAAGACGGACATCCCGCCCCTGAAGCTATTCCTGACCAACCTCTCTATAAATGCAAGAGAAGGGAAGGAGCTCGAACAGAAACATGTAGAAAAGCCGGATTTCGAGACCGCAAGGGACCTGGCGCAGCACTACATCCGTGCCTCCGTACTCCTGAGGAATATAGAACGGGCAACGTCTTCAGAAGAGGCAGAGGCCATCACCCATAACTTCTCGGAGCAGATGCTCTGGCTGGAGGCATACGGTCGAGTTATTAAGGGACTCTCTGCCGACGAATACCTGGAGTCCAGAAGGAGCCAGTACAGGGGGCGCAGCTTGAACAGACTGCCGCTGATGCAGCAGCTCGGACCCATGGGCATGAGCCCGTCAAAGGCACAGGTGGTCCACGACTTAACCAGCGACCTTGTATACGACAATACTTTCCTCTGGCACCTCGGGAAGGTCGAGGATCCGGCTCTCTTCGCGAGGCTGGCGTTCAAGGAAGGGACGTTTACCCTGCCTGCCTCCCTCAATGCTACTGGCGGGTAGTATCAACGAATTGATTTTCTTTCGAAGGTCTTGACGGCAATCCCGAGCATCAAAAATGCAAAACACGCCAGTATTATCACATCCGACCGCATGGGAAATGCCGACGTTCCGAGTATCACGCTCCTGAGCGCGTCCACGCCGTATGTCAGTGGATTGACATAGGTGGGATATTTCAGCCACGCCGGCAGGATGTGAATCGGGAATAATGCGCCGCTCAGGAAGAACATGGGCATTATCAGCAGGCTCATTATGAGGTTGAATCCCTCAAAACTCTCGAGAAACGAGGCTATCACCAGTCCCACGCACACCAGGCCGATGGCCATGAGGGCCATAATGGCTATCGAATATAGAACGATGAAAGGGCTTATCGACACGTTGACAATAAAAGACAGCAGCAATATTATGATGCCCTGGAAGACCGCCACGGTGCACCCTCCGAAAGCCTTGCCCAGAACAACGGCCGTCCTCGATATCGGCGCCATCAGCACGACCCTCAAAAATCCGAACTCCCTGTCTCTTATGATGGATATCCCTGACCTTATCGAGGTGACCAGCAGTGCCATCCCTATGATGCCCGGGAACAAAAAAGCCTGATACTCCCCGCCCATCCTCCCAAACCGCATGGACCCTATTCCAGCGCCAAATATTATCAGCCATAACAGGGACATGAAAACGGTGCTGAACACCAGCGCCTTCTCCCTGATGTAACGCCTGACCTCTCTGAGCCAGAGTACGTATACGCCCTCTAGCTCGCTCATGCTCTCCTCCGCCTGCGTTTCATTCGCTGGCCTTTCCCGGCACCCATCCTCTCTCCTCTGCGAATATCCCTGCCAGTATAATGTAAAAATACGTCATTCAGCGTGGGCCGGTGCAGCTCTATCGATTCAATTCTGTCCCCGCCTGCAAGCTCCACTATCCCGGGAATTGCGCTCTCTCCATTTTCAACAATAAAAACAATTTTTCCATCGATGAGCTTCACGTCTTTTATGAAATCTACCCCTCGAAATTCGTCAACAAGTCCCCCTGGATTCTTAACTTGGAGCGTTATTACGTCGCCCTTCAGCTCGGCTTTGAGGCTGTCCGGCGTGCCGAGGGCTATCATCTTCCCCCTGTCTATTATGCCCACCCTGTCGCAGAGCCTCTCCGCCTCCTCCATGTAGTTGGTCGCCAGCACGATCGTTATGTGCTCACTCTGGTTTAGCATTTTGAGATGCTCCCAGACCCACTCCCTTGCTTTTGGGTCCAGGCCCAGCGTTGGTTCGTCTAAAAACAATATCCTGGGCCGGTGAATCAGGGCCCTTACTACCTCGAGCCTTCGCCTCATGCCCATCGAGTATGCCCTGACAAAAGAATCGGCCCTGTCTTTCAGTCCGACTGCGTCTAAAATTCCGTCTATCCTTCTATTGCGCACGTTTTTGGGCACCCCGTACAGTGCCGCGCTGAGCTCGAGGTTTTCCCTGCCGGTGAGCTTTTCATCCAGACTGGGGTCCTGGAATACTATGCCGGCGGATTTTCTAATCTCCCTGGCCTGCTCCTGGACATCATGCTCCATAACCGCTGCAGAGCCGCTGTCGGGGTTCAGGAGGGTGCAGAGCATGGATACGAGCGTGGTCTTGCCGGCTCCGTTCGGGCCTAAAAAGCCAAAGATTTCTCCTTCTCGAATCTCCAGATTGATATGGTCGACCGCCGTGATGTCGCCGAAAACCTTTGTCAGCTCTTTTGTCTCTATCATAGCTCCGTCCTGTGTGGAAGGTGCATCGCGTTCACGAATTCCGTCTCAAAGTCCGGGTCAACGGTAAGCTCGATATACCGGATTTTTCTTGCTATCTTTTCTGCTTCTGCCCTTTTCCCTGCGTTTATCAACGCAATTCTGGCGCCGTCCCCTGCAGCGTTTCCTATCGCTCTGATGTTTTTCAGCGGGCATTTCGGGAACATCCCTATGGCCATCGCTGAAGCCGGGTCTATATGGCTGCCGAAGGCCCCAGCCAGGAAAATCCTGTCTATTTTTGCGACGTTAGCGCGCTTCATTAAAATCTTTGCGCCCGCATATAACGCTGCTTTGGCCAGCTGTACCTCGCTCACGTCCTTCTGCGTTATCACGATATCCCCTCGAATCGCGGTTTCCTTTTTACTGGCGATGACAAATTCGTATCCGTGCCTGCCCTTTCTCAGGCGGTCCGTTTTAGCCTGATCGAACCTCCCGCTTTTTTGTAATATACCTGCCTTGAACAGTCCGGCAACCGCATCGATTACCCCTGAGCCGCAGATGCCCGTGGGCCTGACGTTCCCTATCACCTGGTATCTGACTCTGCGGGTTTTCGGGTCAATCTTCAAATGCTCTATCGCACCTGGCTTTGCCCGCATGCCGTGCTTGATATGCGCGCCTTCCAGTGCCGGACCGGTTGCGCAGGATGCGACCATCATTCTTTTATTTTTGCACAGCACGATTTCTCCGTTTGTCCCGACATCAATCGTCAGCGTCGCCCCCGATTTGCTACAGGGCTCGCTTGCTATCAGGACGCCGACGTTGTCGGCTCCCACAAATCCGGCAACGTTCGGCAGTACGTGTATGCGGGCGTCCCTACCTACGCCGAGCCCGAGCTCCTTTGCCTTTACATTGACCGGTTCCACTACAACCGGAGAAAAAGGAGATACCCCGAGGGATTTCGGGTCGATGTTCAAAAATATGTGGTGCATCGCGGTGTTGCCGACTGCTGTTACTTTTGTGATGTCAGCCGGTTTGATTTTAGCTCGGGAAGCCGCGTTTTTTATAATTTCATTCAATGCATCTACGATGCTACTGTGCAATTTTTCAAGCCCGTTACTGTGTCTGGTCGTGTAGGCAATCCGCGTCATGACATCCTCGCCGAATGCAACCTGGGGGTTCATTGTAGAACCTATTGCAATGACCCTGCCGGACTTCAAATCCGTGAGATATCCGACGACAGTTGTCGTGCCGATGTCAAATGCCATTCCGTAAAGCTCCTCTGTTGTGTCTGGTTCGATTTTTATTTGTTTCCCGCCCTCCAGGATGACCATCTCAGAGGCCCTGCTTTCCTCTGGGATGAAGACTGACACGGGGCCTAAAATCCGTGCCATGCATGAAAGCCTGTAACCTGTATCGATTTCCTCATCAGTGAGCAGTTCTTTTTCTGATTCCTCGAGTGGGGAAAGACTTTCCATTCTCTCCTCCACGACGACCTTGCACTTGCCGCACTTCTGCTTCCCGCCGCACAGGGACTCTATCCCGATGCCGAGCTCAGCTGCGGCCTCCTGCAGGGTTTTATCCCCATCAATCAGCTTCCCCCGGCCAGGTGGATGAAAGGAAACCCTGTGTTTAAAATCTGACAAAAGACAACCCTCAAAGCGTTTTAATGCCCGCATTCCTATATAACAATTCTTGTTGAAGAAGTGTTTACCGTGCTGATACTAACATATGCAACACTACTATAAAAAATATTTGAAACCAACCGAAATTTCAACAGTACGCCCTATCAGGTACCGAGATTAGGAAAACTATTTAAATGCTTAATTGAACATATAATCAGGATATGAAAATGAATAAAATAGTTTTGTTTGTGTTTATTTCTATGGTTGTCGTTGCCGTAAGTGGTTGTACTGGTGATAAGACCGAGACAGAAATCAAAACAGAAATCAAAACAGACGAAGGCACTGTAAAGATAACGGGGACTGCCGGTGAAAGTTCCGATTGGTGTCATGAAGGTGGAGATTGGGAGATGACGACCACTGGTATGGAAGGAGATAT